>JBJKQZ010000410.1:0-4842 GCA_046704865.1 Terriglobia bacterium | reverse complement strand
CTTCTAAGCGTTCGTAATCGGACTCAATGGAGCAACGATCATCCGGATATCCTTCGGCATCTCCAAGATCGACATAGCTCCCGCTTCGTTCCGAGCGCATTCTGTCGATCGCGTAATTCCGGGCGACCTTGTAAATCCATCCCGGACTCATCGGAGCAGGCATTTTCTTCAGCCGGCATTCATAATAGCGAAGGAAGGTTTCCTGGACGACTTCTTGCGCGAGGTCCAAGTCCCTCACAATGCACGCGATGTAGCGCAAAAGTCCTTTGGCCCAGTTGCGGTAAAGATCGAGAACTTCTGTCCGGATGTCGTCCTCGCGACACGTTCCCCCATCCGATAGGTCCTCATCCCCACCCGCAGGCCACTTAACCTCTGTCAGCAACTGACTACCTCCGCCCGGAGCCCGACTGCACCCCATATTAGCACGAATTGCAAGCTGACACTCCGCACGGGGTTATCGCATCCATACAGGCCCACAGATTTTTGGCCCCCGTAGATTATTAACCACTTACACGACATAATGAAATATCTCCCATTTCGTGCCTCCATTATTTGGTGCAATCTGATCACCATCTCACAACTTTCGCTGCCTTGTAAATAAAACCTGCATCGTCTCCGTAATTCTGAGTAGAGTGCGGATGTAAACTGGCGCGTAATGAGCGATTGTCCGCCGGTTTAAGATTTTGTGTGGGCGCAATGCCCACAAAAATCCGTTGGGTCCCGCCGTTGCTCTAATTGGCTGATGGCCTGCTCTCGCCTGCGTGTTCGCAGATGAGCAAATGCTATCCAAATATAAAATCTGATAACAGCGGCGGAATTGTCCGCTAGTCATCAATCAGTGACACGTCAAAGAACGATGAGGCAGCGCCTGTGAACTTGGCGTGAAGAATCAAGCAATGATTTAAGTCCGGCATCGAACGCAACTACCGATGCTGGTCGAAGTGTCTAATGTCAATCCAGTGCTTAGGGTCTGCACTAGTGAAAAGGCATTTTACGGGAACGTCTGTGAACTGGAAGAGCAAACGCGGACAAGCACTGACTCTTTTGGCTTTCAGCTCGGCAATACTGATTGCCTTCGTAAGTCATGGCTTGAACTTGCCAATACTATGCCCTGACAAGCCCGCCCTGCATGATGGCGTCGCTCGCCCCTCCTGGGGAAACTCTCTATTTTTCCTGGGTGAGAATTGTCCCGGACAATTGATTCGCGGTCGAGCTTCCACACGCACCATTCTTCGTGCAAAGAGTGTCTGTTATCAGCGCAAGACTCACGCGCTTACACGCGCCGCAGCCGCAATGTATGTTTTTAATCTAGATAACGTACGAGCGGACCGTTTTATTTACACTCATTCGAAAATAATTTATCTGAGGTCACGGCCAGCCCATAAAAACAAGGGACAACGCCGCCCCGCAGTGTTAGAGAGTTATACAGTAGATAACACTAACGCGAGGAGCAATGATACCTTCGTACGATTGTTACATGCCAGCGTCGACTGTATGATTGCTTTGAGGACGGCACCGCGGACCTGCCTTCGCGGTACATAACATAAGTTGATGACATTCAAGAAATGGAGACTCGCGAATGACGACAGGAGATAGACAGACGTTCATTTTGAGATTGTGGAAACGATTGTGGCGCGAAGATAGGGGTCAGAACCTGACAGAATACTCCTTGCTGCTGACGTTGATCTGTCTGGGTTCGGTGTCCGCAGTTGCGAGCTACGGAGCGGCCGCACAGGCCATTTATTCAAGTGCAAGCTCCGCGATAGCCGCTACGTCAACATCGACGTCCAGCTCGAGCAATGGTTCCAGTTCCAGGAAAGGGAAGAAGGCAGGTGGCAAGAAGTCACGGGGTAAGAAGTCGGGCGGCAAAAAGTCGAGGAAGAAGTAAGAACTTTTCCAATGGTACGCCACTCAGGGTCGGCGTGAAACTTACGGTGAGGTACTTCCGGCTTCTGGCTAAACCCACCTGCCCATTGGTGAACGAGGCCAACTGCCGGGACCCTGCGATAAGGACATGGCATTAAAGCATCAGAGCCAAATTGCGATCTCTCTACATACGATTGTGATATGGCATTACTTATCTTATACGTTCAGGTCTTCGGGGTGTTGACCAAAGAAGCAACAGTCGTTGGGTCTACGGGTTTTCCCCAATCGGGGATTGGGAGATTCACCTGATTGCGACTCATCCTGGGTCCGACTATTTTGGTAGTACCTTTCCGGAAGGAATCTTCACATGGGACTTCACGTATGGTCACATCAACGTAGACCACGAGAGAAAAAGATCCGGGGATAGAGGAGTTCAAATGGATATGCGACTTTCTAGCCGTTTCCCGATGATTCCTGCGGAGCGCAGCCGCAATGCAGGCCGCAGAGAAGGAGAAGGGGTTGCCCGGATCCAACGCCTGAGGCCATTGCTGTGGGGAACCCGCTCAGCAGAGGGACAGACCATTGTCGAATTTGCTTTGGTAATAGTCCTCTTTATGTTCGTGATCTTCGGCGTGTTCGATTTCGGCCATTTGTTCTTTGTAAGAATGAACGTCGAGAATGCCGTCCAGGAAGCCGCCCGATATGCGTCAACTGGAAACCACCTGCCGGATCCGAACAACCCTGGCAACAACCTGTCGAGAGTGGACTCGATCACAACCACCCTTGAGCAAGACGCTTCAGGCGCGAATATCACGAACATTCAGATTTCCAGTTTGAACGGCGGCGCAGGCAGCGCCGGCGGCCCGGGAGACATCGTGACCATTACGGTTACAGCCAGCGTCCCTTTGCTTACTCCGATGATCGCAGCACTGTTCCCCCAGGGCCAATACACCTTTACTTCAAGTGTCACGGTTAAAAACGAGCCTTTCCCAGCGAGCGCTACCAAATAGATGGGGAATGAAAGCATGAAGACGCGATTGTTCAGCGGCATGGCCCATACAAAACGTTCTGGAAGCGACCGTGGGCAAGCTCTATTGGAGTTTACGATTTGCACTTTTGTGCTGCTTGTCATGGTTTTTGGACTCGTCGACTTTTCTCGTCTTATTCATGACAAGCAAGTGATGTCCGGGTTAACCAGACAGGGTTCAAACCTTGCTTCCCGCGGAACCAGCCTGCAAGACACGGTTACTGCGCTCGTTACCCAGGGCGCCTCATTGAACATGGGTACTGACGGAAGGGTCATCCTGACTTCTGTGGCCGACGGCTCGAATGGCACGCCTGAAATTACAGGGCAAGTGGAATCAACTGGCGGCATCGCGGTCACCAGCGCAATAGGAACCGGGGTGGGCCAGCCCGCCAACGTCCCAGCAACGGCGAATGCCGTGCTTCAAAAGGGTCAGACGATCTACGTGACGGAGGTTTTTTACTCCTTCCACACGATCACTCCCATTGGGAATCTACTGAAACTGGCTCTTCCCTTCACGTTGTACGAGGCGGCATATTTTTGAGAGGTGGATCAAATGAATCTCATCCGAAAACTCAAGATCATCAGAAAAGAAAGCGGGCAAGTTTTGCTGCTGTTTGCTCTTCTGCTCCCTCTCTTAATCCTGTTCATCGGATTCGGGATTGACTTCGGTTTCGCCTATCTCACCAAGGCGGAACTTGCCAAGGCCGCCGATGCGGCTGCGCTGGCTGGAATGCGGAACCTCGGCCGCGGACAGTCTGAGGCGGAGGCCATGGCGGATAGCGAGTTCGCCTTGAACTTCAATATGAACTCGACGCTAAACGCCGCACCTCCCACGCTTACCGTAAGCTTTACCACAGACTCCTACGGCGACCCCGTTGTGACAGTCAATGCCAAAGTCGCGATCAAGACTTTTTTTATCAAGCTACTCCCGGCCTATAAGACTTTGAACGTAGGCACCACCTCGCAGGCCACGCGCCCGGCCAACATCCAGTCGCTGGTGTTGGATCGATCCTGTTCAAGGAAAGATAATGGCGGGGCACAAGCTTTGGCCCCCTCGGTGCAGGATTTTCTTAGCTATTTCCTCGAAAATACAGATCAGCTTTCAGATGTGAGTTTTTCATCGACGGCAACCGTGGATGTGCCAATAACCAAACTCTTTTCCAATCCGATTACCAATTCAGTCAACAGCATGCACTTTGGGGGGGCGACTTTTGCACAAGGTGGGCTTCTGGATGGACAGTCTCAGGTCAATAGTGTTTCGTCCCCCCCACCAAACGCCGTGAAAGTGATCGTATTCTTCACTGACGGATGGGCCAACACAAATCAGGATACTCTGCGTTGTCCAAACAAGACATTGATAAACTATGGTGGCTGCTCTCCGGTGGAGGCCGCGGTCGGTTGGTGCAGCGGAATCTCTTTTCTGAATCCCAATAATGGTTTCCAGACCAGCTGTAGCGCCAACTCTTTCCCTTCGCAACTGGCAGGAGGGTCGGTATCGCTCACTCAAACAAACATCTGTAATGACGCGATGTATCGCGCGGAACAACTGGCTGACACGATGAGGACCCAGGGGATGACAGTTTACTCAATCGGCCTAGGGGACAAGATCAACCAGACCTACCTACAACAGGTAGCTAATGATCCTGCCAGTCCCACATACAACGCGAGCGAACCCGTAGGAATAGCTGCGTTCGCACCAACGGCGGACGACTTGGAGAGTGTTTTCCAGACAATTGCTTCGAAGATCCTCCTCCGGTTGACGCAATGAGTCCATAGAGTGTGATTTCCGCCGGACCCGTGCTCGCGTACCGGACCCATCCATTGACGTCCGTGCATAGAACAGCGCTGGTTAGATTCCGTGTGCTTCGTGTGTATTGCGGCGAAAACATCGGCTTTCGCGAACTGCATCCGCCTGTCTGCAAATAAAAAGCTTCGCCCGTTCGTTATAT
>JBJKQZ010000409.1:0-3220 GCA_046704865.1 Terriglobia bacterium | reverse complement strand
CAGTAATCAGCTTCAGGCGCGTGATCTCAGCATAAAAACGGGAAATGCCGCCCTGGAGAGAATCGAGGACGCAGATGGAAGCCGCCACGGCAAGCGGTGAGAGCCGCAGGCGCCTGGCGCGTACCGGGGCGCCGCACTGGGCCAGCACGGCGTTGATTCCGATGGCGCGGATGAAGGTGCTTTTGCCGGCGATGTTGGGACCGCTGATAATCATCAACCGCAAGTCGCCGCCGAGGGTCAGATTGTTCCGCACCGCCTTTGCTTCAGGAAGCAAGGGATGCGCGAAATCTTCGGCCAGGAACAACCCTTGCTCTGCGGAAGCGAACTCAGGGAAGACATCCGCCGGGTGCTCATAAGCGTAGCCTGCCAGCGCACACAGGGCTTCCATTTCACCCACCGCCGCCAGCCAGCCTCTGATGGACGGCCCAAACTTTGCGCGCCATGAATCGATGGCGAAGGCAAGCTGGAGGCTCCAGAATACGAAAGGATTCAGGACTCCCACAACAGGGTTCCGCCGGGATTCGAGATAATCAATAAGCCGGCCTAATCTGGCGATGGCGCGGGAAGGGAACAGGCCTTCGACTTTCAGGGCCGTCTGCAAATTGACTAGTTTGGGCGCGGTGAACTCTTCGCGCTCAAGCCGCCCCAGGACGACAGCCAGTACAGCGAGGTCTCGCGCGACAGCTTCCGTGGAGGGAATTTTCGGCTGCCCGGAAACGGTCAGGGACCCGAGGTTTGGAGCGATCTGCTCCACGCGAGCGTTGAACCGGGAATTGAAGAACAGGTTCACAACGCTGGAGAGTAGCGCCAACTGCCACCAGCCCCAGCCAAACCACGCCACAATGCTGAATAACCATAATCCCCCCAGCACAAAAGCTGCAGCGCGAGCCAGTCCTGGCTTCAGAAGAGGTCCAGCTTCCGCCCAGGCGGCCATCACGTCAGGGTGCAGTTTGGAGCGGACATCCTCTCCCAGGACGGCAAGGTCTTCGCGGAGGGGCAGATTTATCTGGAGGTCAGAAACGGCGGCGTGGCGCGCCAGGATTTCCTCAACAGGTGCGGGCGCCAGCAGCCACTCGGCCAGCGCCTTTTCACCGGCTCCGGTTCGAGCGGTGCAGAGCAGCTCAAACAGCGATCCCGGACCGAAAATATCGAGGTCGCGCGAATAGGGGTGCGCCTGATCGATGAAATGTTCTCCCGTTTCGCCGGAGCCGATCCAGCGGTTGTCGAGCCGGGCGAGGCCGCGCTCATAGAAGGCGATACCGCGCCTGCATTGTTGCAGCGCCCGGAGCGCGCGGGAGTGGAAGGTTTCAGAAATTGCAAGCGCCGCGCCCGGAACCAGGGCCCACAGGATCGACACGGAGCGCGAGTCCAGGGCCATCACAATGACGACGAGACCCGCCAGAGCAGTAAGCAGATTCACGCGGCCAAGCGACTTGTGCCGGCGATCCAGGAGCGATTCCGACTGGCGCAGGGTCTCCAGCCTCCTGGCGTATTCGGATTTTGGGTCATGGGCCATTTGTTGAAGCCAAGTGACTGATTGTACCTCATGCACAGGCCTCAGCCGGAGCCCATGCTTGAAACTACGGAACAAATTTGCTGGAATGTGCGTAGGTTCTTATTAGAAACGAAAACAACGAGGGTAACAAAATGTTTTGCACTAACTGCGGGGCAAGCCTCATAACAGGACAGGTTTATTGCAGCAAATGCGGCGCGCAGGTTGCGCCGGCGGCAAATCCGCCAACGCAGGAGATGCCGGTTCAGGCAGTGAGCGCTCCTCTGCCGCTTCCGCAAAGCCGGGTGGAAAAACACAGCAGGATACTGGGCATCCTCTGGCTGGTTATTTCAATTCTGGGACTGGCGCGGGGATTCGCCATCTTTTTTGGCGGCAGCATTGCGATGCACTTTATTCCGTTTCCGATGCGGGCCCTTATCTGGCCGATTGCCGGCATGATTGGCGTTTTTCTATTGGGAACTTCTATTGCAGGTTTCTTTGCCGGTTGGGGATTGCTGAATTACCGCCCCTGGGCGCGCATGCTGACCCTGATCCTGGGAATTATTTCATTGATTCACATTCCGTTTGGGACAGCTCTGGGGATTTATACGCTCTGGGTGCTGCTGCCCGGCGATTCAGAACGGGAATACCGGCGCCTGGCGCGAACGATTTAATGGCTGACGATTATGGTGAGTCGCGTATCTCATCGTGCCCGTAAGGGTTGCACGACGTAACTTGCAGGGCCATCTGCCTATGGCAGTTGATTCTTTTGGATAACCGCCTTCCAATTTCCACAGTTTGCGGGTTGCCGAAAAAAAATCCTGGGGCGTAAACTCGAAATCGCGCGTAAAATTCTATTCAGGGGGGACTACCTGCCCCAAGCCCAACCCGGCAGGTTAAGAGCGCGTCTCTTCTGCCACGTAGCCGCCTGCCGTTTGTGATGCGTACCCGGCATCATCAATCCACAGTTAGTGTTCAGGAGGACCAAAATGGAAACCACTACTCAAGAGAAAGTGGCTCCGGGCTTCCCGCGGCTTGGCCAGCCTGCGCCTGCCTTTGAGGCCCAGACGACGCATGGGACGCTGCGCCTGGAGGACTTTAAGGGCAGCTGGCTGATTCTCTTTTCACACCCGGCGGACTTTACACCGGTGTGCACAACGGAATTCGTCGCCTTTGCGGAGCTTGCTCCGGAACTGAAGAAACGCGGCGTGGAATTGTGCGGATTGAGCATCGACAGCACCTATTCGCACATCGCCTGGATTCGGAACATCGAGCAGAAGTTTGGCGTGAAGATTCCATTCCCGGTGATTGCCGACCTGAACAAGGACGTTGCCACGCTTTACGGAATGGTCATGCCGGGCGAAAGCAAGACGGAAACCAGCCGCTGCGTTTTTGATATTGACCCCAACAGCGTTCTCCGTGCGATGATCTACTACCCGCTGACAACCGGCCGCAACATGCAGGAGATTCTGCGCCTGATCGATGCCCTGCAGACTACTGACAAACACGGTGTTGCCACACCGGCAAACTGGAAACCCGGAGAAAAGGTTATCGTTCCGCCGCCGACCACCGCAGAAGCGGCAGAAGAGCGCATGAAAGCCGGGTTTGAGACCAAAGACTGGTACTTCTCAAAGAAGTCGGTGTAGGGGATTTCCACCCTGAATATGCCTGAAGGCGGAGTTTAGATGTCTCCGCCTGGAAAGGAGCTGCCATGCCCTGTATTGACGG
>JBJKQZ010000408.1:0-4120 GCA_046704865.1 Terriglobia bacterium | reverse complement strand
TGTAGCCATCGGTACTTTCAAGGAAAAACCGGTTTACGCCGGGAATATCCTGATAGAAATCAACCCGGAAGAACCCCAGGTGCTAAGTTTCCAGCAGATTGCCCAGGCAGGCGCTTCGTGGGACCTTCAAAGCTATCGGGAAACTCAATACAGGATATTAAAGAGCCGCTCGCTGGCTGAACGCGTGGTGAGAGACCTGCGCCTCTATCAATTTCCGGAGTTTTATCAAAGCCACGGCTTTTTGGGACTGGCCACAAAGAATCCCGACAAAATTCCATCTGCTTCTGACCCGAATCCCCCGGACCCAAACTCCTCGGCCTACCGCAACAGTGTGGACAATTTTATGCAGTCACTGAGCATCACTCCAATCGAGCGGAGCAACCTGGTTGAAATCACGTACTATTCGCAGAATGCGGGACTGGCGGCGCGAATTGCAAACCAGCTCGGGGAAGATTACATCGACCAGAATCTCCAGGTCAGGTGGAACGAGGCGCTCAAAGCGTCGGAGTGGCTTTCCGGCCGTCTGGTGGAACTCAAGGCAAAGCTCAAGAAATCACAAGACGCACTTCAGGATTACGCGGCAAAGAATTCTATCCTTTTTATCCAGAATGCCGTCAATGCGCAGGCCCAGAGCATGGCGAATGCACGCCTCGAGCAGCTTGAAGAGGAATACACCAAGGCCCAGGCAGACCGGGCGCAAAAAGAGGCGCTTTACAGTCTGGTGCAGACAGGAAGAGTGCAGGACCTTCCGGGTGTCCTTGATAACAGGCTGATTCAAACTCTCGAAGGAAACCTTTCTGATCTGAGGCGCCAGTATTCCGAATTGTCCGCTACCGTAAAACCCGGTTACCCCAAGGCGAGAGCGCTCAAGAAACAGATTGATACGCTGCAAGCAAACCTCGACCGCCAGAAAGTCGCGCTGACGCATAATATTGCTCAGGAATACGAAGCGGCAAAATCGCGTGAAAAGTACCTGAACCAGCTGATCAACCAACAAGAGAAACTGGTGGACGTCGTTTCGCAAAAAACAATTCAATACAACTTCCTAAAGCGCCAGGCAGATACCGACCAGGCGCTCTATGATGGGGTCCTGCAAAGGATGAAGGAAGCACAGGTCGCCGCAGGGATGAACGCCAGCAATATCAGGGTCGTTGATCCCGCAGATGTGCCCAAAGGGCCGGCAAAGCCTCGAGTCATCATCAATCTTGCTCTCGGATTCATTCTGGGTCTCAGCCTGGGCGTCGGTCTGGCGTTCTTCCAGGAGTATTTGGACAACACTCTGAAAACGCCCGACGAGGTAGAGTCTCTGTTGCGCTTGCCTTCACTCGGCCTGATTCCGTCGATCCACTTGAATGGGTCGTCAAAATCATCCGGAAATGCGCTCGCGACCCTTGGGAATGGATCCAACGGTTCATATGGACTTGCGTTGCAGAAAAACCCAATGGCGCTTGAGGCTTTCCGTTCATTGCGAACTTCCATCCTGCTGTCCGCGAATCCGATTCCCAAGGTGATCCTCGTTACCAGCGCCCTACCCGGCGAAGGCAAGACAACCACCACTGTGAATCTGGCTGCGACCCTTGCCAGTCTGGGCAGCAAAGTTGTGATTGTAGACTGTGATATGCGGCGGCCGGCCGTCCACCGGGCCACAGGGGTTAAGAACAGCCCGGGATTTGTCCAGTGCCTGACGGGCCGGGTAACACTTTCAGAGGCAATTCTTCCGGCAAGTGGAATTCCGAATCTCTCCGTCATTCCGTGCGGTCCGATTCCTCCCAACCCCGCAGAGGTACTTTCCTCTCCAATGACCTCCAAACTTCTCCGGAAGTTGCACGAATGCTTTGAATACGTCCTCCTGGACTCACCGCCAATCTTAAGCGTCGCCGACAGCAGGATCCTAGCAACTCTCACCGATGCCGTTGTTCTGGTGACCCGCGCCAATGAAACTCCATACGACGTGGTTCGCAGGGCCCGATCGTTGCTCTATGGTGCGGGGGCACGCATTCTCGGTGTAGCCTTGAACAACGTCAATATCCACAAGGAAGGCTACAGCGGCAAATACGGCTACTACCAGCAATACGGCTACGGATACGGCAGCGATTATCAGGCGGATGGGCCGGATGCCTGAAAAGTATATGCAGTCGATCCAGGTTGTGCCGCCAAATGCCTGATATTTGGCGGCCAGGCCGAGCGTGACCTTCGAACAAAGAATTAGTTCTGGATATCAGGTGAGAATTAGACCCGCTTTGATTATTGACCCTCCGCACTATAGTGGTTCAAGCTACATCAGGCAGGAAATGAAAGCTGCAAGGCCATAAAGGCATCGGAGAGGACATATGCGAATTGTTGTTACGGGCGGCGCCGGTTTTCTGGGCAGGCATCTCTGCGCAAGGTTGCTTTCGCTGGGGCATGAAGTTTTTTGTGTAGACAACCTCCTGACTGGACGTCGCGAAAATATCGAGGAATTCAGCCAGAATCCTTCCTTTCGCTTCATACAACAGGATGTGACTCTTCCTTTTCAAGTCGAAGACCCGGTCAATGCCGTAATACACATGGCTTGCCCGGCAAGTCCCCCGGATTATCTTCGATATCCGATCGAGACGCTTGAAGTGGGAACTATCGGAACCCGAAATATGCTGGAGCTCGCCCATACAAAGGACGCGCGATTCCTCATCACCAGCACGTCAGAAGTTTATGGTGATCCCAGGATAAGCCCCCAAACGGAAGACTACTGGGGGAATGTAAATCCCATCGGGCCGCGGAGTGTTTACGACGAGGCCAAGCGTGCCTCTGAAGCGTTGACCATGGCTTACCATCGGCGCCACGGTTTGAACACCCGCATCGCAAGAATCTTCAATACCTATGGTCCCTGGATGCGCCCGAATGACGGCCGCGTGGTTTCCAATTTCATCGTGCAGGCCTTGCAAGGGAAGGATTTGACGATTTACGGTGATGGGAACCAAACCAGAAGTTTCTGCTTTGTGAGTGATCTCGTCGAAGGGCTGACCCATCTCCTTCTTGCAGATTCCGGCCCGGCTGACGGTCAGAAAGACGAGTGGGGCATCAATTATCCGGTAAACCTGGGTAATCCCAGAGAAGAAAAAATCGTGGATATTGCCCGCATCATCGCTGAAATGACTGGAAGCACTAGCCGGATGAAATTTGATCCCTTGCCCACCGATGACCCCAAGGTCCGCCGCCCAGACATTTCCCGCGCCCGTAACCTTCTTGGATGGGAACCGAAGGTGAACCTGGAAGATGGATTGGCGGTGACAATCCGATATTTCCGGGATCATCTGCAATAAGATGCGGAATGAGCTTGAGCGAGCAACGTCCTTAGAGAGTTGGACCCGACTCTTACTAAAACAAAAACGTAGTTAGAAGCCTCGGACGGATTACCTGCGTGAAGCGGGCCAGGAAACAGGCATTTTGGAAAGACTGAAGGCACTCCTGCAAAACGATCTTCTCCGGAATATTGCCGGTCTTTCGGGTATTCAGGCAATCACCATATTGGTTCCGCTGGTTACCATCCCTTATCTCACGCGGGTCCTCGGGCCCTCGTCGTGGGGGCTGCTGGCGTTTGCACAGGCTTTCGGCGGCTATCTCCTGGTAGTGATCGAGTATGGCTTCTCGCTTTCTGCAACGCGCGAAATTGCCCGATTTCGGGATGATCGCCAGAAGGTCTGCGAAGTGATGTCAGAGGTGCTGGGCGCAAAAGCATTGCTTGCGGGAGCCTGCCTTATTGCTGCCATACTCATGTTGAAACTGGTTCCGAATTTTCGCGAGCACCCCGCGCTATTGTGGGCGGCGTACTTCTGGGCGGTGTGCCAGGGTTTCAACATGCTTTGGTACTTTCAAGGGACGGAGCGGATCGGACCGTATGCCAGGATCGACATTACCACCAAGGTTTTTGCTGCAGTTGGAATCTTTGTCTTCATTCATAGCTCCAAAGACGATTGGAAGGTGCTGGCCTTGCAGGGTGCGGCCGCCCTGGTTTCGGCAATCGTTGGGATGGGCATCGCCTATTCTGAAACGTCGTTTGCGTTGCCCAGGATTTCATCGGCCTGGAATGCACTGCGAATGGGTTGGACCATGTTTATTTTTCGAACCTCGGTCAGCTTATATA
>JBJKQZ010000407.1:0-6277 GCA_046704865.1 Terriglobia bacterium | reverse complement strand
CCGTAAGCCCGGGGAACGCGTTTGAGTCGTAAAATTCCCACGGCAGCCAGAAAATAACTTAATTTAAAGAGGCTCACATGCAAAATTCCTCGGTCCTCAATTTCAAGCCGGCAACCTACAACCGTTTTCTGAAGTTTGTGGCGGGCCTCGGTGGATTGCTGTACGGCATCGACGTGGGCATTATCGCCGCGGCGCTGCCATATCTCGAAGCCACTTCCGGGCTGACGGCAGGGCAGATTTCTTTTGTTGTGGCGGCCGTCCTGCTGGGAACCGTGATCTCAACCTTGTTTGCCGGTGTGCTGGCTGACGGCATGGGACGCAAGCGGCTGATGATCCTTAGCGGAGCGTTGTTCGCCGCCAGCATTCCGATTATTGCGCTGTCGCACACGTATGAACTGCTGATCATCGGCCGTTTGAGCCAGGGCATCAGCGCCGGGTTGATCGGGGTTGTGGTTCCGCTCTACCTGGCGGAGTGCCTGTCTCCGGAAGACCGCGGCCAGGGAACTGCCATGTTCCAATGGCTGCTGACCATTGGCATTGTGGCGGCGGCCAGCATCGGAATGTATTTCAGCTTCCGCGTGGATGAAGTCGCCAAGCTGGGCAATCCGCAGATGCTTTTTGCCTACAAAGACTATGCATGGCGCAGCATATTCTGGGTTTCGCTGCCGCCTGGACTGATTTTTGTGCTGGGAGGATTTCTGGTTGCGGAATCTCCGCGCTGGCTGTTCCGCCGCGGGCAAAAGCAGCAGGCGCTGGAGGCCCTCCTCCGCTCGCGAAGCCCTGAAAAGGCGCAGCTTGAACTTGAAGAGATGGAAAGCAATCAGGCTGCCGAGCAGGTTAAGGCCGCGGGAAAGCGCGTTGCGGAAAGCATTTTCCAGCGCAAATACGTCCTGCCTTTTATTCTGGCCTGCGTGATTCTCGCCTTGAACCAGACAACCGGCATCAACTCGATTATCGGGTATAACACCGCCATCCTGATGCAAAGCGGATTGACGGACGTGGCGGCCCACTGGGGTTACATCCTGTTTACGGTGGTGCAGGCCCTGGCCACTGTAATCGGCATGGTTCTGGTGGACCGCAAAGGGCGCAAGTTTCTGCTCTCACTTGGTACGGGTGGAATCGTGGTGGCCCTGCTGGGGACGGCTTTCCTGTTCCATCGCGGCGAAGAGCACCGTGTGGATGTGCGCCAGGCCGTCCAGGAAATGGTGGCTGGAAATACGAGTTTGAAAGTGCATTACACCCCCGAGTTGCAGCAGAAATTCCTGAACACCGTAAGCAACTCGGAACTTGCCGGGAAGACCACCACTCTGACGATCATTTATTCCTATGGTGACTTCAGCGCCGTAACGCCTGCGATGGTTTCAAACCAGCCGCTGGCGACTCCCGTTGAATTGAGCCGGACAAATTGCGTTCCGGGAAACAAGGTGGTGGCCTTCTTTTCCGACCCATTCGGAAATCTTGACCAGGCCAAAACGGCCCCGCTGCGCATTGAGCACGCGCTGATTACTCCTTTGCCCGGCACCGGCAACGGCTGGCTGGTGGCGCTCACCCTGTTTCTTTTTGTGACGTTTTATGCGCTGGGGCCGGGCATCTGCGTCTGGCTGGCATTGTCAGAACTTATGCCCACTCGCATCCGCTCAAACGGCATGAGCATTGCGCTGGTGTTGAATGAGGCGGTTGCCACTGTGCTGGCGGCGATCTTCCTGCCCACCGTGGGTCAGTATGGATACACCACAATGTTCCTGCTCTTTGCCGGTTTTACCGTTTTCTACTTCATCACGGTGACGTTCTTCTTTCCGGAGACCAAGGGCAAAACGCTGGAAGAGATCGAAGCATTCTTTTCAAAGACGGAAGCCAGGTCCTGAAGCCCGGAAACTAGGGCGAAAAGATTTTGAGGGATGCTCCAGATTCGGCGGCTTGTCTAAAAAAATGGCGTTGTCCCCATCAACAAACTTCGCTGATGAGAACAACGCCGCCGGAGGTTGTGAAGCCGTTATAACCTGCGCTTCACGGTAACAATCGTGCCCGTTAGCGCCGATGCGGTCCGCCACCACCGCCGTGGCCGCCGCCGGAGCTATGCGAAGGGGCCGAACTCGAACCGCGGAAGCCGCCACCGGAGTTCCCGTGATAGCTTGGTGCGCTGCCGCGTGATCCCCTGCTGAAGCTAGGTCTTGATCCACCACCGTAGTTTGGCCTTGCCCCACCACCATAGCTGCCGTAGGACCGGGAGCGAGGTTCGCTGACAATCGGTTTGTTCAACTGCAGCGGCGGACGAGAGTAGTTCCGCGGAGCGTTGTAGGTTGGCCGCTCATAACGGGGCTGGGAATATCCCTGGTTACGAGCCCCGCCATTATTATAAAAGCCGCCGCCACCACCTCTTTGCGAAGGTTGCGCCTGCGGCCGGAAGCGGTCCCATCCGGACTGGCCCCCGTTGTTGCTCTGGGGCGCTGGCCGCGCATTGTTGAATCGCCCCTGGTTTTGGGGAGCGGGTTGTGGTGTAAAGCGGCGGAAGTTGCTGTTGTTCTGCTGGCCGCGCACTACAGGAGCGTTGCCCTGGAATCTCCCCTGGCCACTATTTGGAACCTCGCGGGAAGCGGAAGGGGCGTTCCGGGAAAATCTGCTCCAGTTCGATTGCGATTGTCCGGAGCGGGGCGCCACATTCCCCCGCGGCTGCGGATTTTCGCGCACCACAGGCGCGGAATTCTGGCGGCCCTGGCCGCGAGCCTGCTGCGCCTGTGTCCCGGTCCCGAATCTCCGCATGTTCGACCGGTTTGCTCCCGCATTGTTTCCAAAGGTCCGGTTCACGCTCCGCCGGTCCTGTGGGTTTTCGCGTACCACCGGAGCGGGGCTTTGCCGCATGTTGCCCTGCGGCTGCACACCGCCGGCCCTTGTATTCTGGAAGCCACGGTTGGCGCCAACCGCGCGGACGTTATGAGTTTCAACCATCCTGCGGATGGATGCCGCCTGGTTGTTGAACGAATGGTCGACTGCGGGCGTGCCCACCGGATGCCGGGAGTAGAAGCTGGTGTTATTGGCCCTGCCCCTGGCCACCGCCGGGACGATCGCGTTGCGATTGGTTACCCTAAGGCTTTCGCGGGTTGGCACTACCGGCAGAGTGCCGTGGACGACATCCGCGTTGCGCAGCATGGTGGTGGTGACCACCCGGCGATTGCGCGGCACGGATTCACGTCCAAACTGGTTAGCGGACATTGTGACAATCGCCCGGCGAACGTGGAAGTTGCTGCCTGCAAGCGCCAGGTTAGATCCGCGATAGCCGCCGCGTCCAAAATCGCCGCCGCGTCCGCGGTCGCCGCCCCGGCCATAGTAATTGTTGATGTTGACTACGTTGAAAGACCGGTCACGTCCGTGCCCCCACCAGCGATGGAACTCGTCGCGGGGCCCAAGCGGGCACCAGCCAATGGAATCGAATCCGTACCCGAATCCAAATGAAAAGCGGTGATAGCCGTAACCAAAGCCAATAAAAGAGACGTAAGCCGGGGCCCACAACGGCCGGTAAAAAGGCGTCACTGCGCCGGGCCACCAGCACCACGCGTTGTTCCAGAAGAACCAGCGGCCATAATGGTAAGGAGCCCAGCCCCAGGGCTCATACGAAACCCATGTCCATCCGTAGTAGGGCTCCCACACCCAGCGGCCATTGCTGTAGGGTATCCAGCCGGCGTCGACATAGGGCGTCCAGCACCAGTCGTAGCCGGGAACGTTGACCCAGCGGCCGTCGGAACCCAGGTCCTGGGCGCCCGTGTAGTATTGGTTGACGTGCGAGTAATTCTGGGCGCTCTCAAGGACGCCGTTGCGATCGCGGTTCCAGTTGTCCCAGTTATCGAGCGGGCGCGCATCCACAATCTGATATTGCGGGTTTTGAGCGCCTTCAACCGTAATCTGCTGCCCGGCGTTGATGTTTGTGGATCCCTGTGGAGTGGAAATTTGCGCCTGGCCGTCGCGGACCGTGACCAGGGTCATGCTGTCTGAATTGACATCGATCCGGTAGGTTCCCAGTTGCAGCGGCTCAACCGCTACATTGGGGGTGTCCACTTCAGAATTTGTCTGATTGTTGCTGAACACCGCAAAATCAGCCGTGCCGCGCGCCACCTGCAGTTGAATTCGAGAAGCATTCAGGTCGGCAATCTTGACTACGGTGTTATCGGCCAACCGAACCACGTTTGAATAATCAAGCTGGACCTCGGCGCGTTAGCCGGCGCCGGTGGCAATGGAATCGCCCGGAACCAGGGGAGTGTTCACCGTTACGGCCATCCACTCGTTTGAGTCTCCGCGCTCCATTGAAACGTCGCCCCGGATCAGGCTTACGCGCGCCACTCCGGTTGAAGTCTGCGTTTCACCCTGGCCGAACAAAGGAAGACCGCCCATTATCAGTGCTGCCGCGATCATGCCTGCCATCAACTTGATTTTTTGTGCTCTCATGGTCTGCCTCCGGGCTTAGCAAATCCTTCAAACGAACATAGCCCGACCTTGGTTGGGCAAGACGAATGCCAAACCGCTCCGGCGGCAAGCTCTTATTGAGCTGATATCAAAGGCCTTATGAAATAATCTGATTTGTGTGCAACCGGCATAGGCGGTTTTTTGGGTGAGATCAACCGATTGTGGTGGATTTCAACCACCGATTCGAGGATCGGCCGGGAAGTGCCCTGAATTCTTCGTCGGCCCTGTTTCAGGTTTCAGGCTCGTCTGGCACGCCAATTTTGGAGAGCCGGTAACGCAGGGCATTACGCGAAAGACCGAGAAGGCGGGCGGCCTGGCTCTTGTTGCCGCGGGCGCGTTGCAAGGCTTCATGGATCAGCTTGTCTTCAAACTGTTCGAGCGTCAGTCCCTCGGGCAGAAACATCGTTGAGGAGGCGTCATCCGCGGATGGAGCAGTTCCAGTCGCTGTCCTGCTTCCCCCCGGCGCCGCAACGTCCAGGCGAATGTCGGGGGCTTCGATTCTGTCCCCCGAGGCCATTACCACGGCGCGCTCGATGATGTTTTCAAGCTCACGCACGTTTCCCGGCCAGTGGAAATCGAGCAGAAGCCGCGCGGCCTCCGGCGAAATGCCCTGGATCGGCTTTCCTGAACTTTCCGCAAAGCGTTTGATGAAATGGTCTACCAGATAAGGGATGTCTTCCTTGTGCTGGCGGAGCGGCGGAATCGAGATGGGCACCACGTTCAAGCGGTAATAAAGATCTTCACGAAAGGTTCCCTGCTCAAGCGCCGCGCGCAGGTCCTGATTGGTGGCGGCCACGACTCGAACATCCACTTTGATGGTTCGCGTGCCGCCCAGCCGTTCGAACTCGCGCTCCTGCAACACGCGCAGCAGCTTCACCTGCAGCGTGCCCGGCATATCGCCGATTTCATCCAGGAAAATCGTGCCTTTATCCGCCAGCTCGAATTTGCCGGGTTTTGCCGAGACGGCGCCTGTGAAGGCTCCCTTTTCGTAACCGAAAAGTTCGCTTTCCAGCAGGTTCTCCGGAATGGCCGTACAATTGATCTTGATGAACGGCCCTTCGACGCGGCGGGAATGCTGGTGGATGGCACGTGCGATCATGTCTTTACCCAGGCCGCTGTCGCCGGCGAGCAGTACGGTGGAGTTGGTTGGCGCCACCTGTTCCACCATGGCCAGCACCTCCTGCATGCCGGGGCTGTTGCCAATAATGTTTTCAAACTGGTAGCGATGGCCCAGCGCCTCACGCAACTGGCGGTTCTCCTCATGCAGGCGGCGGACTTCCAGCTCTTTGCGGATGATCAGCTTGATCTCTTCAATGGAGAACGGCTTCAGAACGTAATCGCTTGCGCCATCCTTCATAGCCTCAACGGCGCTTTCTACGGTGCCGTAGGCGGTCATCATCACCACGGGGATCGCGGCGTTCGTGCGCTTTACGGCCTGCAGGAATTCCAGGCCGTTCATTCCGGACAGCTTCACGTCACTCAGCACCAGGTCAATCTTGTCGCCGGCCAGGACCTTCAATCCATTTTCAGCGGTACTGGCGGTGCGCGTGGTATAGCCGTCGTCCGCCAGATTCAGTTCCAGCAGACGCAGCATCTTCGGTTCGTCTTCAACAATCAGGATTGTCGGCATTACGGAATCTTTCACCACCAGGATTTTTATTGATTGTTCGAAGCCCTTCCGTACGGGCGGCCCTGCCGCTGCTTCAATCCGCCGGGAAAAACACGCGGAAACACGCGCCCTTTCCGTTGTTGGGATCCACGCGGATCCAGCCCCCGTGGTCGTCCACAATTTTTGAAACTATTGAAAGCCCCAGGCCCACCC
>JBJKQZ010000406.1:0-2868 GCA_046704865.1 Terriglobia bacterium | reverse complement strand
CTCTTACGGAATCCGGGCCAGCCGTGTTGAGCACAAGGCTGACGTGAAAGACGCTATCCGCGACTTCCTGAGCGACCGCGAGCCTCGATTGCTCGACTTTACGGTGGACCCCACCGAGAACTGCTATCCCATCGTTCCTCCGGGAGCCAGCATCGCGGAGATGGTTGTAGAACCGCCACGCACGTTGGTTGAAGAAGAAGTCCTGGATGACTTGTGGGCGGTGTAAGTTTTCGCAGCGCAGGGTCCGCTTCTGACACTGAAGCTTTTCCGTCTGATTGAAGGCAAGACCCGCAACGTTGAATTTGTACATTGCGGTACAAGGGCCCATTAAAGGCTGTATACTCGATAAATCGGGAGTTCCATATGCAATGGCTGTTGACACTGGAAAGCGATCGTGACCCTATCGTGCTCTGCCGGCTGATGAATGTCTTCCGGCGGAAAGGGCTTGAAATCGAAACCCTGGCCTTGAATGCAAAGCCGGAGTCGTATTCCCTGATGGCCGTGGTTGATTCTCCACAGGCAGATGTTGATCACATTTACCATTTTCTGCGTGAGACCTCGGGCGTCCAGGGAGTCGCCTGCTATCGGCACGAACCTACGCAGGACGCATCCTTTATTTTTGTTGAATCGGCTGGAAATTCCGAGAATCTGAAGCGCATCCAGGAAGCTTTTCCGGAGTGCAAAGTGGTTTTTGCCAGCCACGGCAAGTATCTGGTCGAAGTGCCGAAAGGACTTCCCACGGGAACACAGATTCCCGGACTGAACGGGCCGGCTTTCCTTCCGCTTTCACGGGTCAGGACCAGTCAGCAGCACCCGCAAATGGAATTGGTGGGCGCGGCGTCCAGTTAGGTAGAGGCGGCTTGTTTGCATCGCTGGACCTGGCTTTCAGCCCCGCGCCAGGTGCCAATGAATAGTCATCAGGCCCGCTGGCCCCAAATGAACGTTGGGGCACAATACCAGTTTTGAGGATTTGCAGGGCCGGATCTGGGTTTCCGGCTTTAATGGTTTTTGTAAAGTACAGATTATTCTGGTCCCACACTCCGCAACCAGAAGTTAAAAATTCCATTTAGCAAAGGAACAGGTGACGTTATGGCGAAAGCTTATTATGAAAACGACGGTGACGTAAAGCATCTGGCAGGCAAAACCGTCGCGGTAATCGGCTACGGCAGCCAGGGACATGCCCATGCGCTGAATTTGCGCGACAGCGGGCTGAAGGTGATTGTGGGTCTGCCGCCCACAAGCCAGTCCCGGGCAAAAGCCCAGGCGCAAAAACTTGAAGTCTATGATCCGGCGGAAGCGGCGAAGCGCGGCGATCTGATTGCCATGCTGGTGCCCGATCCTCCGATGGCGCAGCTTTACAAGAAGGATATTGAGCCCAACCTCTCCGCAGGCAAGGCTCTGCTTTTCGCCCACGGATTCAACATCCATTACAAGTTTGTGCAGCCACCCAAGGATGTGGATGTCATCATGATTGCTCCCAAGTGCCCCGGACACCGGCTGCGCGAGCTCTTCACCGAGGGCGTCGGCGTCCCGGCGTTGCTTGCAGTTGAGCAGGACGCTACCGGCAAAGCCGAGCAGACTGCACTGGCCTATGCAAAAGGCCTGGGAAGCCTGAAGGCGGGCGTCATCCGAACAACCTTTAAAGAAGAGACTGAGACTGATCTTTTCGGCGAACAGACCGTCCTGTGCGGGGGTGTTTCAGCGCTGATCAACTCCGGATTTGAAACACTGGTCCAGGCTGGTTATCAACCGGAAATCGCCTATTTCGAATGCCTGCATGAATTGAAGCTGATCGTCGACCTGATTTACCAGGGCGGCATCAAGTACATGCGGTATTCCGTGAGTGACACAGCGGAATACGGCGATTACACGCGCGGCCCGCGGGTGATTGACGAACACGTCCGCGAATCGATGAAGAAAGTGCTGGAAGAAATCCAGAACGGCAAGTTCGCCAAGGAGTGGATGGACGAGAACGCGGCTGGCCGGAAAAAGTTTATGGCCATGCGCAACGAAGCCTCCGCTCGCCTGATTGAAAAAGTGGGAAGTGAATTGCGCAAGATGATGCCGTGGATCCAGACGGCCAAGGAAGAAGCCACGGCAGCCCAGGCACAGGCAAGGACATAACTCACGCAATACACAGCAAAGGAAGCCACGGTTGAATCGAAAGTAGATTTGGCCGTGACCCTTTGCAAACCGCCGCCGGCAGGATGTTGCTGACTGCGGCGGCCAATATCAATCCATCCGCGGATTGCGCTTCACAAACCGCAGCGTTACATCAAAGCGCTGAGTTGCAAGCAAGACAGTTGGGCCCGTCAAAACTGAGAGGATTTCCATGAAACAAGTTGCGGAAGCCATTGCCGCGCCTGCATCGGCAGCAAGGAAGTCGCGGGATGAAATCAAAAAGCTGGCACTGATCGGGACCGGCAAGCTCGGCGAGGGATTGCTCTCCGCCATGCTGCAATCCCAGGTGATCCCCACCGGGCGTGTGGAGTGCACGGTTGCGCACCAACCGCGGGCTGACTACCTTTGCGCCAAGTACGGCGTCAAGGCCCACACCAACAATATCCAGGCCGTCAAAGGTGCCAGCCTTGTGCTCATCGCGCTTAAGCCCCAACAAGTGAGAGGCTTTCTGCAGGAAGTCCGCAAGTCGCTCTCCAAGGACGCGCTTATCGTTTCCGCGGCAGCATCCGTAACCACGGCGCTGATCGAAAGTGAATTGGGACATCCGGCGCGTGTGGCGCGAGCAATGCCGAACACGCCCTGCCTCATCCGGCAGGGAATGACTGCACTAGCAGGCGGCAAACACGCAACCCGCCAGGACCTGGAAATCGCCCAGAATATCTTCTCTGCCATGGGCCGGACCGTGGT
>JBJKQZ010000405.1:0-6650 GCA_046704865.1 Terriglobia bacterium | reverse complement strand
ATCCGGAAATCTATTACGCCCTGGGCCGCGCCTACCAGCGGCAGGGCGACCGCGTGAACGGCGACGCTTACATGAAAAAGTTCCAGGCCATCAGCACGTCTCAGGCTGCAGAGAAAGCAACCGTGGTCTCTGTGGACCGGCTGATGATTCGCGGCGAGGACGCGCTCGATGCTGGCAAAACGGAAGAAGCGCGGTCATTATTCGAGGAAGCTGCAAAATCCGATCCCCGCCGCTGGGAAGCGCACGGCTATCTGGCGGAAATGTATCTGGCCTCCGTAGATCTGGATCGAGCTTACGGCCACCTGGTCTGGATGCAAAAAATCTATCCGCAGTCTGTGGTGGGCAATTACCTGATGGCGCGTTACTGGGTGCTTAAGCAGGATTACAACCAGGCCTTGCCTTTTGCGCTGAAGGCCAAGCATACGATGCCGGACAATTCAGAACTGCGCTCACTACTGGCCGCCATCTACCAGCATTTGGGTGAAAAGGAAAATGCTGCAAAAGAAGCAAAGGAGGCCGCGCTCCTGGCCAAAAACAAAGCCCGCGCGCAGGAAGACGCCGCCCAGTTGAAAACTCCCAAAACGGAACTTCCTGAAACTCCCCCGCAACATTGATCTTCCCGGCTGCGCTTTGCAACTGCCTTTCGGTTCTTTCAGGCGCCGGCCTTCACTTTTTCCTGGAGAGGCCGCGGGCAGAAGTGTTGGAACCCTGCGAAGGTTCACGGAGGTTCTAATTGACTGCATTCGACTGGGGTGAGAAGACCGGGTCACTCGGTTAACAGGAAAGCGCCGACGCCTTACAACCGATTCCTTCCCCATTCCGTTTACGCGCTAGTGAGTAATAAAGTGTCCACTGGAATTGACATATAAATTCTGCAAAGGGATCAAAACGTTATGCCCTGATGATTCAGAATCGGTTAAAATTTAAATCACACGCCAGGTGGCCGGGGGCCCTGGAATCCTGACGGCCTTCTTGTCCCGCAACGGGCAAGCAACCCGCGCCTGCTACAATTAAACTGGAGATTGCGGTAATGCCAGTAACTCACTTGGAGGGTCGACAGGCTGAGACTGCCCAGACATGGTATAAAGACGCACTCATCTACCAACTCCACGTTCGGGCTTTCCAGGACAGCAACGGCGACGGCATCGGCGACTTTCGCGGCCTCACTCAAAAACTCGATTACATTCAGGACCTCGGCGCCACGGCGATCTGGCTTCTTCCCTTTTACCCCTCGCCCTTAAAAGACGACGGGTACGATATTTCCGATTACTTCAGCGTGCATCCCAGCTACGGAACGCTGGACGATTTCAAAGTTTTCCTGCAGGAAGCGCACACACGGGGATTGCGGGTCATCACGGAGCTGGTGGTGAACCACACCTCCGACCAGCATCCCTGGTTCCAGCAATCACGAAGCTCGCCGGAAAATCCCTACCGCAACTGGTACGTCTGGAGCGACACGGACGACCGCTATCATGAGGTGCGGATCATCTTTGTTGATACGGAAATGTCCAACTGGGCCTGGGACCCGATTTCCAAATCGTATTACTGGCACCGCTTCTTCAGCCATCAGCCGGACCTGAATTATGACAACCCGGAAGTCCGTGAAGAAGTGTGGAACGTGATGAAATTCTGGCTGGAGATGGGCGGTGACGGTTTCCGGCTTGATGCGGTGCCTTACCTGGTGGAACGCGAAGGGACCAATTGCGAGAACCTTCCGGAAACCCATGTGATCCTGAGAGATCTGCGCAGGCGGCTCGATGAAAACTTTCCCAACCGGATGCTGCTGGCAGAAGCCAACCAGTGGCCGCAGGACCTGGGCCCGTATTTTGCGGACGGCAATGAGTTCCACATGGCTTTCCATTTTCCGCTGATGCCAAGAATGTTCATGGCCATCAAGCTGGAAGACCGCAAACCGATTATTGAAATTCTTCAGCGCACCCCCGCAATACCCGATAATTGCCAGTGGGGAATTTTTCTTCGCAACCACGACGAGCTGACGCTGGAAATGGTCACGGACGAAGAACGCGATTACATGTACGATGAATACGCCAAGGACAGGATCGCCAAGCTCAATGTCGGAATCCGCCGAAGGCTGGCTCCATTGCTGGATAATGACCGCCGCCGCATTGAACTGATGAACGGCATGCTGCTGTCGCTCCCTGGTACGCCCATCGTCTACTACGGGGATGAGATCGGCATGGGTGACAACATTTATCTCGGCGACCGCAACGGAGTCCGGACCCCCATGCAATGGAATGGAGGATGGAACGCCGGCTTTTCCACGGCTGACCCGGAACGCCTCTACTCACCGCTCATCTCAAACGCGGTCTATGGCTACCAGGGCACCAACGTGCTTTCGCAGCAGAGGTCTGAACACTCGCTGCTGTCGTGGATGCGCCGGATCGTTAAACTGCGCAAGTCCAGTTCGGTCTTCGGGCGCGGGACCATTGAATTTCTGGATCCGGAGAATCACAGGGTGCTTGCCTACATCCGGCAGTGGGAAAACAGCCGGATCCTTGTGGTGAACAATCTCTCGAGCTCGGCGCAGGCTGCGGAGCTCAATCTCAAACAACTGCGGGGATACGTCCCCATTGAAATGTTTGGCGGCAACCCGTTTCCGCGAATCGGAGAGCTGCCCTACCTGCTGACCCTGGGCCCGTACCAGTTTTACTGGTTCCGGCTGCGCCGGTTCTAGGCCGCCAGGAGTCTGTTGAGAACGCAAAGAAAATATTGTCCTCAACGCAAGCGAGGATCCGCTTTTTGCGGAACAAAGCACTTTTAAGGAGCAAATTTGGCCGAGGAAAATTTTCTCTCGGACGATTTTATACGCAAGCTCACCGCCGTTGGTGAAGTGGACATCCTCGTCGGAGTGCCCACCTTTAATAATTGCGGCACCATCGAGCAGGTGGTGAATGCCATTCAACTGGGCCTGGTAAAGTATTTCCCGCGTGAGCGCACCGTCCTGATCAATCCGGATAGCGGATCAAGAGACGGAACACCGGAATTGGTGCGAAACGCTGCCATCCAGGACTTCCGCACACTTCTTTCATCAACTCCCCTGCGAACCATCCACCGGATTACAACTTCCTGCAAAGAAGTCGATGGGAGGAGCGCTTCCTGGCGCATCATCATGGCGGCGGCGGACCTGCTGCGCGCCAAGGCCTGCGCGGTTGTTTCACCGGATCTTGAAAGCATCACTCCCGAGTGGATGGAGGGATTGATCCGGCCCATTTACAAAGAACATTTTGACCTGGTTACGCCCATCTACCATCGTCACAAGTATGACGGCCTGATGGTCAAGAACATCATCGCGCCCACCATTCGGGCGGTTTATGGCCTTAAAGTACGCGAGCCTGTGGGCGGGGAATTCGGCTTTTCCGGACGCCTGGCCTGCCATTATCTGGAACAGGACGTCTGGCATGAAGAGTTTGTCCGCGCCCGCACGGAAATCTGGATGACGACCCGCGCCATCGCGGACGGGTTCAAGCTTTGCCAGTCTTTTCTGGGCCCCAAAATCCACGCCCGCGAATCTGCAAGCCAGAACATCGTGGCCACCATTCAGGACGCAATCGGGGCGCTCTTCCGTTGCATGGAAAACCAGGAGTCCTACTGGCTGCCGCGCACCGATTCGCCGCAGCCGTTGCCGGGCTTCGGCTTTGAATACAGTTCCGGGCTGGAACCCCGGCGGCTGAACCGGAAAAAGCTGCTGACGATGTTCCAGAATGGCGTCAGCCAGTTGACGCCGGTCCTGGAATCCATTCTTTCTCCGCAGACACTAAAAGAGATTCAGGGGGTTTCGCAACAGGATGAAAAGCAATTCCGTTTCCCCGATGAACTCTGGGTGAAAACGATCTACGAATTTGCCGCTTCTTTCCACCATTCGGTCATCAATCGCGAGCATCTCCTCCAGGCCCTTACGCCCATCTACCGCGGGCGAATCTATTCCGTCGTCCTGGAGGAACAGCGCGCGGACGCCGAGCAGATTGAAAAAAAACTTGAGGCCTTGTCCTGTGAGTATGAAAGGCTGCGGCCTCATTTGGTGGAAAAATGGGCCCGGAAAGCGTGAGGTGAATTATGGGACAGCTGATTTTAAATACTCTTAGCCAGACTCTGGGAAATTTCCTCAACGCGCTCGCCCTGTTCCTGCCGCGCGTCCTCTCGATGATGGTCATCATTGTGGCCGGATTCGTGGTCGCGCTGCTGCTCAAGGCCATCGTGCGCAGGATCTTTGGCATCGCGAGCTTCCGCAAATACTGCGACTCGGCCGGCCTCACTCAATTGATGCGCAAGGCCGCTCTGCCGCCGCCCGTCGAATTCCTGGGTCAGGTGGTCTTCTGGGTGGTCTGGATCGTCTTTATCGTTCTTGGGATTGACGCGCTCGGCATCGGCGCGCTGCGGGATCAGATTGCCAGATTCTTTGATTTCCTGCCTCAGATTTTTGTGGCCATGGTGGTGCTGTTTATCGGGCTGCTCGTGGCAAATTTTCTTTCCCGCGCCACCTTGCTGGCTGCCACCAACGCCAACTATCCTTCCGCCCGGCTGCTCAGCAACCTCGTTCGCCTGCTTATTATCCTCTTCTTCGTCACCATGGCGCTTGAACAGATCGGGCTGGGCCGCCGTGTTGTTCTGATCGCCTTCTCCATCGCTTTTGGCGCAATGATGATGGCTTCGGCAATCGCCTTTGGGCTGGGTGGTCGCGACGTCGCCCGTAAGATGTTGGAAAAACAGTTCCTGAAGGAAGAGTCGACTGAAAAGGACGAGGAGATATCTCCGCTCTAATCGCACGTGGCATTGACGCTTGGCATGAGCACCATGCATGGCACCCTATGACATCATGTGTGCGGGACAAAATGCTGAGCCCCGGCAGGCCGTGGCAATGGCCCCAATCCTGTTCCCTGTGATCGCGCAGGGTTGAAAAGCGGGCGACGAATTATCAACCCGTGCTGAAACCAAGGGGTCATATGGACCGACATCGATATGTGCACTCAAGCCACTTTTTAATGCGCTTTCGCGGGCCGTAGGCACTGGCTGGCACAGAAGGCATAGCGTGAACCTTTGTGCCAGCCAGCATTACTGCCTTCGCATGGGGTGGAAAACGCAGTTCTTTTACGAAAAAATCTCTTGACAAGCGGCGTGGGGGGGTCACACTTCGCTCAATATTAGAAGGCGAACAAAGGGCTCTTACTACCAACTGGGGGTGCGTGATGCGAAATTTCGCATTTGGTCTTCTCCTCTTGGCTATCCTGCTTATTAGTCCAATGCGTGTCGGCTCGCAAACTTGCGCGGGCGCTGGAAACTACTGCGTACTCTCGAACATAACACAAGGTCCCGGCTGCCAGATCTCGGCTAGCTGCATTCAGGGAGGCGGAGGGGACTATTCTTGTGGTAACGGTTACGTGCAGGCTAGCGCAAGTTGTTCCGGTGCAAAGTGTTACTTACAGTCGGGCTATGATTCTACCTGCGGTGGCTGGGGGAAGGCATGGGTTGTCGACCAACATGGAAACACACTTTGCAGCGAAATACAGTTTTGCTGCTGCTAGGCTAGGCAGCGTTTGCCGGAAAGAGCGGGAGAAAAGGGGATCCCATGAGAACTTGGAACGCAAAGAAAAAACGCTTATTATTTACTGTAGGCGGTATTGTCATCGTTGTGGGGCTCGTGGCCGCCCTCCGCGGGCGAAGACTCTTCAGCAATGGAACAGCACAAACAAAGATGGCGCTGGCCGCAGTCCCAGCCGCCCCGCAGGGGAGTCCAAGCTACGAGGCAATGCCCGCCTCTCAGCCAGGCATGCCGCTTCAGGTAACTTCCGCCACGATCACCCCATCCCCTGGAGGGCGCGCTGGTTCGTACCAAGCCACTTTATCCAACGACTCGGACCAGGATGTCCTTGCCTACACGATTCGCTGGCTGCCTGCCAGCGCCTCGGTAACCGCGCCAGGGACTGGTGGGACGTGCAGCAGCCGCTTCGCTCCTGACTCTCAACATCCCCTTTTGCGGCCCGGAGAGACCCAGACCCAGACGAGCGGCTTTGGCCTGCGAGGCCCCACCCTGCAGGCAATGGTGGATTTCGTCTTTCTATCCGACGGAAGCGCCTACGGCCCGAATTCCTGCCACACTCTTCAACAAATGCAAGAGGAGTGGGCTGTCCGCAACGCCACCGAACAATGGGCCCTCTCAATCCTTCAGTCCCAAGGCGCACATGCTCTAGAGAATGAGCTTCAGTCCGACTTAACAAACAAGGCCGCCTTCGGAAAGATGCTTCTCAATCCCACGTACCATCCGGTCCCTTCCTCCCGATAGCCTTGCAGGCCCCTCCTCGGGTGGCCCTCCCATAGCAGTTTTTGCGACATGCACAATAAGCCACCCGTCTCTCTGCAAGCTCAACCTGATATAATGGTTCAGCGGAGGCGGTCTGCTAAGCCATGAAACTGGGAATCGACTTCGGGACAACCCGAATAGTTGCTGCTTTTGTTGACCGCGGCAACTATCCTGTCGTCGTGTTTGAGGCTCCGGACGGCAACTCCTTTGAGTGGTTCCCGCCCCTGGTGGCCGTCAAAGGCGAGGAGCGGCGATATGGCTGGGAAGCCTGGGCGGCGCAGGAAGAGCCCGGCTGGACGGTGGTCCGCTCGCTCAAGCGCGGCCTCGATTATGC
>JBJKQZ010000404.1:0-9381 GCA_046704865.1 Terriglobia bacterium | reverse complement strand
ATGCTGGCGGCCGCACGTGCGCGCTCCTGGGCCAGAACCTTCTCCACTGCATTCAATTGACTCTTTACCTGCTGCACTTTGGGGTAACTGTCCGTAAAGGTTGCCGAAAGCTGCGCATATTGGCGCTTCAGGTCCGTCACCTGTTCCGTGAGGCTTTGCAACAGCTTGTCCTGAAAAACCCCTGGGAGAGATCCGTAATTACCCTTTTGCACCAGCTGGTAAACGGACTGCTTCTGGAACCGGTCGGCCTGAGCCTGAGTCAACTGATCCTGAATCTGGCGAAGCCGCTGGTTGATAATGTTCTGCGACGTGCCGTTGTCCGTTTCCAAGTAGAGCAAGCCATTCTTGCGCGCATATTCCGACATCTGAGTTTCTGACTTTTCAAGGTCATCCTTGGCTTCCTGGACCTGCTGCGCAAGCATCTTTGTTAGCCTGTCCGTGGTGGCTTGGTGCATATCAAGGTAATTGGTGACCACCGCATTAACGATGTTCGCGGACAAACGCGGGTCTCCGCTTTCATAGCTGACATTCACCAGGCGGCTGCTCCCAACGCGGTAAACGCTCAGTGAAGACTCAAACTGGTTTACCAGGCGCTGATAGGCTTTGTCATCCAGCTCGGTGTGGGTCTCTTCTCCGGACCCGGAGTACCAGTGGGTCACGGCCCTGAGACCATCTTTGACAATACCCGCAATAGAAAAGCTCTTATGCTCATCACCCAGATGCAGCTGATCAATAACCCGGCGGGCCAGCGTATCGCTCTTGAGGATGCCGATTTCGGTCTCAACCTCAGTCATCACGACATCCCTGGGAACCGGATTGTGGCTCTGAAGCTGCTGCAAGCTTTCGATATCCGGCGTCGATTCCTTGATTTCAATTGTCGCCTCAGCGCGATAGACAGGCTTGATAAAGAGGGAAACAATCAAAGCAAGCATTGTGGCCGCGATTGCGACTTTCAATATGTCGCGGTAGCGTGCCAGAAGCACTCGGACAACATACCGGATATCAAGGTCACCGTCGGGCTCCGGCGGCTTCGAATTTCCGACCACCGTGGACAACTTCCGGATCCCATCCAGAACGCCGTGCCGGTATGGTTGGATTGCCTTTTCTTCTTTCATAGTCAAAGTCTCCACACTCCCAACGAATTTTCTTCTTCGTTCAGGGGATCCCCCGCCAAATAATCATCTTTGTAAATGTGTCCAGCGCGGCCCGGCCAGTCGACTTTGCCCCGCTCTTGGGGACAAACAAAATATCCTTGGGCTGAAGCGGAATGTCAGGTGATTTTCCGGAAAGTATTTTGCCCAGATTAATGGGGAGTTGGATTTGCTGTCCATTTTCCGCGACTCGAATAATTGAGGCTTTGTTCTTGGCAGCATCCGGACCGATTCCCTGCCCCAGCGCAATGGCTTGAAGAACTGTAATGTGCTCGTTGTCCTTTACTGGAAACCCTCCAGGCTGCTTGACATCACCCACGACATAGACAATTCCCGCTGCCTTTACCTTGACAATGTCGCCGGGATAAATCGGGACGTTGTACTTGGGGTCGCCGGAATCAAGAAGACGCTTCAGGCTGATTACGATGGCGTGGCCATTCTCGTCATTTTCGGAAGACAAAGATACGGGCTTGACCTGGGCCTCCGCCGTCTCAGGAACACCCGCACTGCCCGTCGCTACCGGCTTTGACACAAGGTTGGGGTCAAAATCAGAACTTGCCCCTCTCATAACCACTACGGCGTCTCCAGCGTCAGGCGATAGCCCTTCAGCCATGGATAGCATTTCAAGGAGCGTCTTGGTGCCACGAATCTGAAACACACCGGGTTTCTTTACTGCGCCCAGGACGGAAACGCTGTGGCTCTGCATTTCAGTCACACTAACCACCACGTGAGGATCCTTCATGTAGGTCCGGCGAAGCAAAGCTTCAAGAACCAGTTCAAGCTCACGCGTGGTCAGTCCTGCAGCCTTGATGGTGCCAAGCATGGGCATTGAAATCTCACCATCTTCTCCAACCCGCGCGGGATGGCTGAGGTCCGGCGCATCAATCACGGTAATCTTCAGCAGGTCATTTGGCCCGATACGGTAATCGCCCGGCGAGGGCCCGTTCTGATTCTTGGACAGTGCGGAATGAACCAGTTCCTGGAGTCGACGGTTCCAGTCATCAGTTGTCTGCATTGTTGTATTCCCGCCGCCCGCTGCCAGATAACTCTGTGCTGGAGGGGCGGGAGCCTGTGCCAGCACAGTCATTGTTCCCGCTGCCATAACAATCATCAGACAAGACCATATTCGAGTCATTTTCCGACTCCCTTCAAAAAACTGAAGGCCCCTCGAAGACCCACTCCGTTGTTTAAGACAATGAATCATGCCAACGATCCCGCCCGCGATGGAGCCAATACTGCTCTCCCGGATCCCCAACCGCCCGCCAGAGAGCCATATCCCGATACCGCGCGTTTCGGAGGAGCGCCCACCGGCTCAACAGCACTTGCGTCCACCTCGGCCGCCACAGATCTTTCCAGCAAGCTGACAGAAACGATCAGGCGCGCTTGCCCCTTCTTCCGTACCAGAAACCCCTCCAGACCGCGGAGTGCTCCAGACTTGACCCGAACCAGATCACCGCATTTCAGGTAAGGGTGCGGCTCAACATTGATGCGGTTTTCAATAACACTGCGCACTGCCTGGATTTCCTCTTCCGGAATTCCGGCCAGCTTTCCAGCACTGGACACCAAACCATGAACTCCCGGAGTGGTGACGATGGCGAGCCGACGGTCAAGGTCCCCTCGCAGGAACACATAACAGGAGAAAAGCGGCAGCTCCACCTGCTTTACACGGTCCCGCCATTGGCGGACTTCGGTATAGAGCGGGAGAAAGACCTCAAACCCTTTGTTGGAGAGCATCCGGGCAACCAACTTCTCGTGCTGGTGGCGGGTGTGAGCGGCATACCACACCGACCCGCCGGAAGCAGCCCCACCGTTTTCAAATTGAGTGCTTAACAGAAACATGCCCACCCTTTGTTCATGCAAAATTACGGTTTAATTCTCGCGGTTCCCGCCGGCCACTTCGACCGTCGCTTTCGGTTCTTCGGAAAGCAATCCCGCCTCTTTGATCTTGTAGAGAAGCGCGCGGTAGCTGATGTTCAACGCCCGTGCCGTCCGCCTGCGGTTCCACTGGGTTTCCTGCAGAGTCCTGAGGATGATTTTCCGCTCCAGCGCGTGAGCCGCCTCGCGAGTCACTTCTTTTAGTGACAGTGACCGTTCAGCGGAGGGCTCAGGAACAATTGCCCGCTGATACTGGGTTGAGCTTCCGATGCTGCCAATGCCTTCCATGCCCAGAACCACATAACGCTTCATAACATTCTCGAGTTCGCGAATATTTCCCGGCCAATCATGCTCCTGAAGGTGATGGATCAGCTGCAAACTGGGAGCTGGGGGCTGACAACCAAACCTCTCGCTATAAAACTTCCAAAAATGATTGGCGAGCTCCGGGATATCGTCTATTCGCTCCCTCAATGGAGCCAGCCTTAAGGTCACAACCCCGAGGTACGAGAAAAGATCCTCGCGAAACTTTCCCGCTGCCACATCCCGCTCCAGGTCGTGAGTACTTGTCCCGATAACCCGCAGGTTGACGGGAATGTCTCTCCCGTCGCTCGATATGAAGGATCCGAAGCCTTGAATCAGCTGCAAGAGCTCATGCTGACGCTCCAGCGAAACGTCAGAGATTTCGTCAACGAATAGCGTGCACGGACGCTTGCCAGAGTTCCCGCTGCCAGCGTTCTCTTCCCGCCCTTCACTTCGGCGGGAATCCAGACGAAATGCCACTTCGTCGATGGCATGCCGGCCGCTAATTGGTGAGCTCAATTTCAGGAATGGCGCAGTGGTCCCGGGGCTGCAGGAGTGGATGAAGCGTGCAAGAACCTCTTTGCCAGTTCCTTTTTCACCCAAAATTAGAATCGGAACACTCGCCCCCGCGACCTTTTCAACTATGTGCCACAGTCCCCGCATTCCCTCGGATTGGCCAAAGATCATCGCTTTAGGCGGAAGACCCTGGCACGAAATCAGCCGGCTGTCGAATGTGTTTGGGATTGCTTCCATTCCGCTATTCCTTCTCAAAGCTCGAGGGCCACTCATAAGTCGCAGTAATTCCCTTGATTGCTCTTCGGAGTTTTGCGCACGACAATCTCATGAGGACCCTGATTCTTTGCTGAATTAACGCCTTGCCGATGCCTGAACTCAAACCGCACGCAACGCTCCGGCGCAAAACATTCACCCACCTACTCGCACACTGCGTGCCAAAATCGCCATGTTCGTAACAGCCGTGCACATCGCCGCCCTGAATGCAGAAAATTGAATAATTAGTTTTGTTTTCAATTTGTTATCGACATCAAACGATGGACGCTCACAACTTCATTTTGTAGAGGCCTATGCCCGACCCCGCACGAATCATGCAAACTTATTCATGCATGAGAATTGTCTTGCACCCCTCTACGCCTTTTCGGGAACAAATACTGCCCTAACTCCAAGGCGCCAAGTGCAATGCGGGTTGAACGCTAAAGCTAAGATCATGCAGGGTGGTAAGTAGGTAGGGAGATGGGAAAAGGCCCTTGTCGCGGGTGAAAAACAAGGCCAGTTTTGGGTGTGCAACCTCAGAACCCATTATCTGCAATTCACAACTGATCAGGAAATTGTCCGGCCAACTCAGGTTTTGCCGGGGCTCATAAAAAGGTAAATAACGGATGTCGCAGGAGCCTGCAGACCAACCGAGATTTATGCCTCGCCCGCAAAGACCTGCTCTACCCAAGGGGACGGTGACTGAACGTGAAAGATCCTTATGGGCTCAGCCGCAAGAGCTGCCACTTCATCAGGGAGCGAAATCTCCAGGATTTCGTCTGACAGAACCAGGCTGGCTTTCCCTTCATTGGAGTGAATCAAGACTCCGTCAATCCCATCCTGCGAACCCACTCGCACACTGGCGTGCTTTGCCTTCAGCAGGTATGAATACGAATCAACTCCCTTGGCACCGGATGTTTTCCTATTATGCTTGGGCCGCGTGCTGAAGGCGTAAGAGTCAGCATCTTTAACGGCGTCCTCGGCGGCGCGCCTTTTTAATTCCAGTGCGTCCAATTGTTCCAGATTGACTTTGCCGGATTCCAGATCTGAGTGGTTTTTCAATTTGATTTCTCCCGCTTCACCATGATTCTTTTTGGAGGCACCCCAGCCTCCTTGATCTTGTAAAGCAGAGTCCGGTAACTGATATTCAGCGCGCGGGCAGCACGCTTGCGGTTCCACTGAGTTTCGCGAAGAGTATTGAAGATAATCTTGCGTTCGATTTCCTGAGCTTCCTGCCTGGCCAGACTTTTCAGCGAAATGCCTCTCGCAGAGGTCGCCTTGCAAGGCGTTTGCGCACAGGATCTTGCAGCTAATTCTTCGATGATCTTGTCACCCGATCCCATCAACACGTAGCGCTTCATCACACTGGCAAGCTCGCGGATATTCCCTGGCCATTCGTGTTCCTGCAAGACTCTGAGCAGTGGGACCGAAGGGGCAGAAGTACTTAACCCCAATTCCTCCTGATAGCTTTCCCAGAAGTAACGAACCAGTCCCGGAATATCTTCCCGCCGCGAGCGCAAGGGCGGCAAGTTGAGGCTGACAACGTTGATTGAATAAAAGAGGTCTTCTCGGAAGCTCCCTATTCTCATCTCCCTCTCAATGTCATGTTTAGTGCTGCAAATAACCCGGAATAAAGGAGGAAGATATTCTGAAGGCCCTGGCGATGGGTCGTCGTGCAGTAGGTTCGTGAGGTTCCGTTGGGATGCAGAATTTAGTTCCGCCACTTCATCAAAAAACATCGTGCCGATGCTGCTTACCTTTCCCGGAACTTCATGCAAGTGGTGCCCATTGCCGTTCGTGCCGTTGGCATCATCCTTTGGGAGAACAAAACTGGCGCTCTTGCGCCAACCATCTCTTCCTGCAGGAGTTACCTTGTGAAAGGGAGTCATTTCTCCGGGATATTTCCTGTGGATGAGACGGGCCAGAATTTCCTTTCCACAGCCAGCCTCTCCCCGAATCAGGACAGGAACGTCGGTGCCGGCAACTCTTTCGAGCTTTTCCCGCACTTCATTCATGGCGCTTGAAGTCCCCAGAATTACATCTTCTGGAGGGAGCAGACCGTATCGAATTGTGACAGTCTCAGTCTCTTCTGCCACCTGTGATACTCCTGGACAGTGTTTGTCTCAGAGTCCGAGAGCACATCACCTGCCAAAGCGTCCATATCCACAGAAATACGTCGCCTCAGCAATTCATTTCCACCATTTGGATTCAATTAGTTGCGCCATTTACAATACGCTGCCACAGCGTAATCATAAAGGGTCCGTTTCGGCTGGAATTGGGCGGATTGTACGCAAACTTCTTCCGTTTGTGGAAATGTTTTGCAGATGACTTGTCCTTAAGACACCTTAGCAGTTTCAAAAAGGATGGCGACACAAGTACTCCGTTCTCCGATGACCGAAAACCTCCAAAAATTTCTGATTATCTTTAGAAGGCGTTCCGGTTTTTTTACTTGGGGTAACTCCGGCCATATCAATCCAAAAGGAAAGGAATTGACACGTTGGCCTATATAGGGCAAAACTCTAAACGATATACCAACGATGGGGGCCGGAAAGCTTTCAGCCATTGCTCCCATATTCCGCCGGTGGCGCTGGCAAGCACAACTCCTTCCGCGTCAGCAATCTGGCGACAAGGTTACCGAATGCCACTTAAAAACGACGCGCACTTGGCTGGATTATCCCTCGATCCGCGGCGCGCCTTCCATGAGTCGGTGATTGCAATGAGTCCGGGAAACCGGGGTTAGGATGAGAATCATACGTGATGAAGGGGGGAATTCCCTATGTCGTCAGTCAGGAAAATGACCATGCGCTCTCAGTCGCAACGCGAGTCTTCTGCCGTACTCCCTGAACTTGTCGCTCACCTGCGCAAGAACAGTAAGCAGCTTCGAGAAGAATGGGCCAGTCGAATTACAGAAGCACAATTGTTGACGGCCATGACCCAGGATGAAATCTTTGCAGAGGCTACGTCTATTTATGACAACTACGTTGATGCGTTGGAAACCGGCGCAGTTGAAGCCCTGCAAAGCTATGCCCGGAAGCTTTCTGAACGGATCATTCCCAGGGGAGTGGAAACCCATGAAGTCGTAGGTATTGTCCTTCTCCTTCGGGATGTTCTGGCCCGGTCGCTCTTTAAGAAGTATCAGTCGGATTTCGAACTCTTTAACAGTGTCCTGGACGCCTACGAACCTGCTGCCAACCGAATCGCCGTCACCGTAGCAGTAGGTTTCGTACAGGAACGCGAGAGAATCATTCGGGAGCAACAGGACGCTATTCGAGAGCTTTCCACACCGGTTCTGCCTGTGCGCGAAGGACTTCTGAACCTGCCCATCGTCGGGGTCATCGATCCTCAGCGAGCACGTCAGTTAACGGAACAACTTTTGCGGGGCATCCGTGCCAATCGCGCCAAGGTGGTGGTTATTGACATTACCGGAGTTCCTTCCATCGATTCAACCGTCGCAAACCATCTGGTGCTGACGGTCGAAGCAGCCCGATTACTGGGAGCAACAGCGATCGTAACTGGTTTGTCTCCTGAAATTGCTCAGACGCTGGTGACCATTGGCGTCGATTTGACCAAAATGAACACTGTCGGCGACCTGCGAGGAGGAATTGAAGAGGCCGACCGGACCCTGGGCTTCCAGGTGAGTCGGATTGGAGATTCCTCTGATCAGGGGAAAGGCAGGTGAGTCGTGTTGGTTCCAATTCTCAAGCAGGGACAATACTTGATAGCTTCTGTGCAGGCGGCCTTGCGAGACGCTGACCTGATCAGGCTTCGGGATGCCTTGACGGAGCAGGTTGGAACCTATCGGTCCCGCGGCGTAATTGTTGACGTCACAGCCCTCGACGTCCTCGATTCATTCGCCTGCCGGACCCTCAGTGATATAGCCAGCATGATCAGATTGCGGGGGGCGCAGACGGTCATCGTCGGCATTCAACCCGAGGTAGCGTTTTCGATGGTTCAATTAGGGCTCAAACTCGAAGGTGTGGCTACGGCGCTCGACTTGGAAGAAGGTCTCGAGTACATGAACCGCAGGACAAAACGGATCGACCATGGCCGGTACGAAAAATGAAGTTCGAGTAGCGATCAAATCTGACGAAGACATCCTTGCCGCCCGGCAGGAAGGGCGGGAACTTGGAGTTCGACTGGGCTTTGGTCCTTCTGACCTTGCGGTGATTGCGACTGCCATATCTGAACTGGCGCGCAATTTGCTGCTCTATGCCAGGAATGGGAGCATCATCTGTTGGATCATTGACCATGAGCCTCGAAAAGGCATCGTTATTCAGGCTGCCGACGAGGGCCCCGGTATTCCAGATGTCGAGGCCGTGCTGAAGGACGGCTATTCCACCTCCGGCGGTCTGGGTCTGGGATTGCCAGGCGTCCGGCGGATGATGGATGAGTTTGCCATCGTTTCCCATAAAGGTCGTGGAACAACCGTGACCGCAATCAAATGGATGGAATAAATCCAGAATTCGTCGTATGGGGAGTGGCAGGCCGGCAAATGCCCGGCGAAATGCTCTCCGGCGACATGCATCTCGTCAAACCGCTTGAGAATGGCGTTCTGGTCGCCGTCGCTGATGGGCTGGGGCACGGCGAACCCGCAGCCCAGGCCGCAGAACTCGCCTTGAATGTTGTGGAGGAGCACGCTTGTGAACCTCTGGTCCAGATCCTTGAGCATTGCACGGAAAGACTGCGGGAAACCCGCGGAGTTGTTATGAGCCTCGCGCTTCTTGATGCGCTTGAAAATTCCCTGCAATGGCTGGGCGTGGGTAATGTTGGCGGATTGCTGGTACACTCCGCGGAAGGTGGAAATCGCGCAAGTGACGCTCTCATGCTCTCGCACGGAGTTGTTGGTCTCCGGCTCCCGCCTCTGCATCCCGCGGCTGTAAAGGTTGCACCTGGGGATACGCTTGTTTTTGCTACGGATGGTATCCGGGCGGGGTTTGAAGAGCGTATGATTATTTTTGAGAAGCCTGACGAGACCGCCCAACGCATCCTTGCCCGGGACGGTCTGGAAACGGATGATGCTCTGGTCCTTGTCGCCACCTATCAAGGAAGGCCACGATGAAAACCAGCCAGCGCGAACTCTTAGGTCAGTATGCTTCAGCCCTGCAGACTTACCTGGAAAAGACGGATGAAGCAGCGCTCGAAGAAGCCTACGAACTTGGACGGCGTGCGCTTGGGCAGGAGACAAGCCTCATCCAGATGGTTACGCTCCATTGCGAGGCCTTCGGCCAGGCCCTTTCATGTATGCCAGAAGTCACAGACATGTCTGGGTTGATCAGGGCTTCCAGCA
>JBJKQZ010000403.1:0-4628 GCA_046704865.1 Terriglobia bacterium | reverse complement strand
CTCGCCCACCACAGCGTCGAGCAGCCGGCCCCAAAATCTGTGCGGAGATCTCACTTGCTTCTGCGAGCTGATCCTACCTTTGTAAAGCAGCTTTCGTCCGCCTGTCAGCTCCAGTTCCGGCACCATCACCGGGCCTGCGGACTTGGCCCTTGGACGCGCGAGCGCGGCTGAAACCCAGAGCATATTTATCGCCAGTACGCAAGTGCACCAACGTGTACAAGAGGCAATAAAAGCGGATTGGCTTCTTTTCGGTCCCCTGCGGGCTCTTGCGATGCGCATCAAAAGAAATTGAACCATCTTGATAACCCTACATAGTAGGTAGATACCATGGCCGGCTCCAGAGTACTTGCGCTGAAGCCCTGAATCAACCTGCTGTAACCCGCCGTGAGAAATACCTTGCGAAATTTGTATTGCAGGTACGAGTAAGCTTCCTCGGTATGATTGTTTGAAGAAAGCGGCCCGTTCTCGGTATTACTCCTGGTTGACTCGTAGCTGCCGCTAAAAGTCAACCCTCGAATGGGTGTTGCACCCAGGCCAGCTGAATACGTCGTGCCCCCATAAAGGATTGTCGAGAGAACCAGGGATGGCGGCAAACCTGGCGGCAGTTGTGCAATCCCCTGGCTTGTGAAGAGGCCCAGGCCTCTGGACCTCGAATAGGCGCCGCTGACTCCTAACCATCTGTAGGAGAACGCCGTGGAATAGCCTTGCGTAAACGAGTTCGCCCCCAACTCCTGCGAAACCATGCTTTTGGAACCGCTGGCGGACCCGGTCCAATATAGTTTGCCGAATCGGCGGCCAACTGAAGTCGAGTAGCCGTAGCCAGAAGTCGTATATGCGATCAGGAGTGTCTGAATGCTTCGTGAATATGTGAAAGAGCCGTTCACATTCCATACACCGATTCGGCGGGTATAAATAGCATTGCTCAAAAAGCCTACAAGGGATCCGCCGTTACTTCCCAGGCCGGTTCGCGTGACAATCATTGAACCCGTGAAACGGCCTCCCAGCAGTTGACGCCCGTAATTCACTCCCCCGCTATAAGCCGTCGAATCAAAGGAGGATCCCAGAAAGTGTTGCTGGCGATGTACGAAGTTGCCAGTGACATAGAGCTGGTCAACCACATCATATTGCGCATTTCCGTAAACCCCCCAGGAGTTCGATTGTTCTGCGGGGAACGTCGAAAGAATTACAGCGCCGGTATTGTTTTCCACCCGGTACAAAGTCGCTGCAAGATTGTCATCGTAGTCGGCTCCGAAACTCACATTCAGCTTCTTTGTCGGTTTCAGTGAAACTCCCCCCGTTAACACGTTGTCTGTCTCTGAAGATTTCACTCCCAAGGCATCGTAGGCCGTGGTGTTCCTCGAGTAGTTCAACCAGGTATTGCCCTGCCACGCCACGCTTCGAGAAAGATCAAAGTTGTAAGTTGTGGTATCCACGTGGCTCGTTTGACCGGTTTGGCCGGTAATAATCTGCGGAAAGGAGAAACTTCCATTCGAATAGTGAACGCCCCCTCCCAATCGGAACCCCGCCACCCTGTAATGCGACGCGGCAAAAATCGATTGGAAGTCGGACTCAATCTGGTTACTCGTCCCGTACACGGAGGAGTTATTGCCGGCGTCCTGATAACCCGCTGAAAAAGATAATGTATCTGTGGGGTTTGCGGACCATCCTACTCCGAGAGTCTGCGAGTTCCCGTTCGTCTTGTAGTTCGCTACACCCGGCAGAAGGAAGTTGCCCTCGCTGTTGTATATTTTGCTGTAAGTCAGGCTGCCGGGATACTTGCTTCCGCCAAAAATGGAGGTGCTTGCGGTTACCCCTGAGCTGTCGGTAATAGACTGGTAACTCGAGTTTGTCCGTGACTGGTCGTAGAAGGGGGCGACATCAAATGACAGAAACTGCGGACTGTGATAGAAACCGGACAGGTCTCCAACTCCTCCAAAACCTATTCCATGACTGGAGGAGCCGAGGTTCCCAAAGCTTCCGGAATATCCGGAGCTGAAGCTGCCGCTCAGATTCATACTGGCCTCGCCTGCCGTGACCTGCGCGGATGCGAAAGTGGCCGATGCCAGAATGAGCAGACCCAGAACGACAATACTTCCCCCATACGTTCGTCCCGCTGCCCGCCAAAGGTTCCACAGCCAGAATATCCGGGCGTTTTTGGAACTCGACCCTTCAGCACTTGCCTGCCCGCTTTTTGCTTCAAAACTCTTCAATTTTCGCGCCTTTGCGCAGCCGGCGGTTCAATTCCGCACGCAGCCGCTCCACCTTTTTGATTTCTAACTCCTGCCGCAAAGCATCCTTTGCATCGGCAAATTTCATCATGCCCGCGGGGACGTGCTTGTTCAGCCTTACAATCGTAAAGACCCGTTCGATTTGGATAATGCCGCTCACTTGTCCTGGCTGCATCTTCCGCACCACCGCCAGGATTTGGGCTGGCAGGTCCGCCGCCTTCACCAGCCTGTGGTCACCCATCATCACCCGGTAGTCGTCTTCTGAGATTTTTTCTGCCAGCAATCCGAATTGCTCATAATTCGTGGTCGCTCTCGCTTGGCGGAGATAATTCGAGGCGCGTTCGCCGGCCTGTTTCAACTGTTCGGGAGTCGCGTTGGCCGGGGCCATCGCGGAAATTGTCTGGAGGACGTAAGATTCCGGAATTCGAAATTGTTCCGGATGTTTGTCATACCAGGCCCTGGCCTCGGCAACGGAAACAGCAGACTTGTCCGTCACATCAATCTTCAACAAATCCTCAATCAGTAACGAGCGGCGGATCTTGGCGCGCAGAATCTTTCGTGAACCCTGGCACTCGGTTTTCAAATACATCTGGTACATCCCGGGGTTGGGAAAGTGCTGCCGGAACTCGGCCTCCGCCTTGTCGAGACGCACTGGTGCAATGGTCATTTTTCGACGGAGCGCGTCCTGATAGACCAGCTCTTCAAACTCGATCATCTTCAGCGCACCCCGGCGGATGTCCGGTTCCATGGCTTTGGGGAATGCCCCCTGGTGCTGACGTGCGTAGGGGAAGATGGCGTACATTTCGCGCAACAGGTCGCGATCCGTAAGCACGGCGCCATTCACCCGCGCCACAGGCCGCGTGTCAGGCAGGACCGTAACGCTATTCGTGAATGTCCCTTCGCTGTTGCGCGAAGCGTGGGAAGGGACCAGCCTCTGTGCCCACGCAGGCGCGGCGGCTGCAATTAGCAGTAAGCCAGTCAGCAATGCGGATCTGGCCTTTCGCAATCTCATATCAATCACTCCGTTTGAAGAGGACCTCAATCTCCCTTTTTCAGGCCTGTGGTCGGGATATTAACTGCGGCTGGCGTCTGAAAAAGGATTACCTCCAGGAAAGTCCGGGGGAGGCAGTGACTCCTCCCCCGGGTGTAAGAATTGCACTAGCTTGTTGGTACGGCCAGGCCGTGCATTTCGTTGGATTCGCCACCGTGGCAGCTGCGGCAGAACTGTGCGGCGCTGTTGCTGGTGGTGGTGTTACCGGGATTGTACCAGCCGCGAACAAAGAAATGTGTCGGCTTAATCCCGAGAGGGCCAGCATTGAAATAGAGCATGTCATGCTGGTCGTGGCATGTTGTGCAGGTGACCCACGAATTGCTGGTGTAGGTTGTTCCGCTGGAGCTCTGCGTTCCAGGCACTTTGACCAGGTTCGCTATCGGCCCGTAAGTAGTGACGTCAAAGTAGTCTGAGAGGAAAGCCGTTGAGCCCGGTCCGTTGAAACTGATCGAGCCGTCAGCGTTTACGGTGCAGTCCCAGTTATACTTGCCGCCGCAACTGACGACCGCCTCTGGACCCACCGGGTGGTCGTTCAAATAGTTGCCCGCCGTAGAGCCGTCATTTCCAAGCAGCGTTGGAGGATTGAAGACTGCGCCGTTGATCGTCACGGTTTCATAAGTCGTGCCTTTCATCATGCCGACTACCGCGAGGTTGCCATCGTGGCAACTCAGGCAGGCGGCGATGACGAAGGTCCCGTCCCCTGCACTGGTTCCAGAGGACAAATCGGTTGGTTGGTATGTGGTATTCCCGACAGTTACGGCTGTGGTGCCGTAGTTCGGAATTGTAACAGGGGATGTGCCGCGTCCACTGTTGCCAAAAACCAAAGTTTGACCGTAGAGCGGCGAGAGGTTTTCACCCCAGAGCGCAAGGTTGCCGGTGTTGGCGCTGCTGGACCCACCGTTCCCTGCGGCGCCGCTGTGTGGCGCGTGGCATGCGATGCAGCCCCGACCGTACACATTGTGCGCTCCGAGAACGTCTTGTGTCGGCGACGTTACCTGAGCAGCTGCAAACCCTGCCGCTGCCAGGAAAACGACGATTAGAAAACCAAGTCTTCTCATTTCAGTTGTTGGACCTCCTTAAGGATCATTCTGTGGTACGCGGCTTGTGCACTACCGGTAGCCACATTCTTGCCTAGGAATCAACAGGCAAAACTCTTGGCGACGCGCCGTGACGCTGGAAGTTGGCAAAGCCAATGGCCGGCTCGGGTGTAGACCCTCAGCCGGTGCTATGGCGCTGCAGGGCCTTACTTGGCTGCCAAACCCTGATCAGCCGCTTTCTCTTGCACCGGACCCCGTCCCGACGTCCTGGTGGTCTGGCGGCCTTTGTTCTCGCGTTGGGCCCTCATGGCC
>JBJKQZ010000402.1:0-5916 GCA_046704865.1 Terriglobia bacterium | reverse complement strand
ATCGTTGGTGAAGTGCTCTCCACCAACGGGAATCGAGGCAGTATGGCGAACGCTGCCGTGCTGATAGATGATCAGGTCCGTCGAACCTGCGCCAAGGTCAACCAGGGCCACTCCCAGTTCGCGGTCGTCTGTAGAAAGGCACGCTTCAGCGCACGCCAGCGGCTCGAACACGGTTCCACTCTCCGGAACCTCAATCCCTGCGCGATTAACCGCAGTGACAACGTTTTGCCAAGCCAGGGTGGAAGCGGTGACCACGTGGACATTTGCCTCAAGGTGCGTCCCAACCATCCCGAGCGGGTCACGAATGCCATCCTGGGAATCCAGGAGGAATTCCTGCGGGAGCACGTGCAGCAGCTCACGGTCCGGAGGTATCGCGATCCCCTGAGCCACACGGATGACCTGCCGAATATCTTCCCGCGCGACCCCATGCCCACGGTTGGCAATGGTAACGCCACCCCGTGCATTAATTCCCTTAATGTGTGAGCCTCCCACGCCCACGTAAGCCACGTCAACTGGAATTCCTGCCACAGATTCCGCGGCATCGACCGCCTTCTTAATAGAAAGAACCGCAGCATCGAGATTGACAATAACCCCTTTGCGCCATCCTTTGGATTCTGCTATCCCCAGGCCGGTAACTTCCAGTTTTCCGCTAGCCGTGGGAAAGCAAACCATTGCACAAGTCTTGCTGCTCCCCAGATCAAGACCAAAAAGTGCCTGTTCTCTATGCGCCAATGATTTCCTATAACCCCTTTGCCTTCCTGGCCGTGCCGGAACCTGAGGATTGGGATTGTCCGGAATCCTGGTCCACCGGGTTCACTACAACCTGATTTCGAAAGCGTTAGTCTACAGAATCAATTCTTGCATTGGTCTTTCGCAACTGCGGCAATACGGTCATCAAATTCTCAAATCGGGTCAAGAAGCTCTCATGTCCAAAATATACCAGCAGTGTCTGTCCGCCCTGAACGAGCAGCGCCTTCAGGTTGCTCGCATCGCTTAAATCAACTTCAGAAATCACCCAACCTGAGCTGGACATTTTTCCAGAAGTTTCCTTTATGAACTCCTGGTACAGATTCAATTGTGCCGCGCGTTCCGCAGGATCACCCTGAAAATCCAGCCCTTTGATAATGGGGAAATCAAAGTGGCTTTTCTCGGGAGGGTCCAGCAGCGCGCCCTGCTGGTCTACCATTTTGATCTCGCCTCCTATGTCAACAAAGGCAACCGGAACACGCTCTGTGACATAGACGGCAAGATTATGAGGAAAAGAACGAACGACTGTCGCCGACTTTACCCATGGAATGGATTCGACCTGTTCTTCTCTTTGGGTCAACGAACTTCTCAGAATATTGTTCTGTTTCCCGGGCGTTATTGTTAACAGGCCCAAAGCCGCAAGAACCTCGCCTCTTGAAACGTAATGATTGCCTTTAACCAGCACATCTGCGCCAGAGGCCACCTGGAAGCGTGGCGAACTCAGCAGATAAGAGCCAAGCAAGTATGCACAGGTTCCCAACGGAGCCAGGACGAACATGATGATTCCCGCCCACCACAGAATGCGCCGAAAGCCCAGGGGCACGCGGCTCTGCCGAACCGCCACGGCACGCGAACGCCGCATAAAGGGTGTTTCAGAAGAAGAGTCCATATCCTCAGGCACTCCGTCGTCCAGCATCCCAAACATTGCCGCCGTCCAACCCGGCCTTGTTGCGAGCATTATTCCCTTGGATTCGGTCCATGGCCGAGCCATCCGCGTCAGGCTATTATGGAACCGGCCGCTCCACCCTTTCATTGACCGCCTTCGCCAGCGCTTCTGCAATCTTCCACACGCTCCCGGCGCCAATGGTTAACACCAGGTCTCCGGAATGAATATCTGAAAGAATCTCGTCGATTACAGCGGATTCCGAAGCGGCGTAGCGGGAACGTTTAAACCCGAGTTCACCCATCCTTTCCACCAGCCGCTGTGCAGTGATGCCGGGAATCGGGGACTCGCTGGCGGGGTAGATGTCCAGGATGTAGACGCGGTCGCACTCTTCAAAGCACTGCGCAAATTCATCCATCAGGAATTTCGTCCGTGTATAACGGTGAGGCTGGAAAATGGCCCGCACCCTGCGTGCTCCGCGCAGCCTGGCTGCCTCCAGAGTCGCCTTGATCTCCGTCGGATGATGGCCATAGTCGTCAACAATCGTTATTCCATCGGCTTCCGCTTTCACCTGGAAGCGCCGGTCGGCGCCGCGGAACATTTCCAACCCTTCCTGCATCTGACCGCGGTCAAGATCAAGCTCGCGAGCCACGGCGATTGCTGCAAGGGCATTCTGAACGTTATGCCGGCCTGGTATATTCACCTTAAAGCTGCCTATTGATTTTCCCTCCAGAGCAACATCAAAAATCGATCCTCCGGACCTCAATTCCAGATTCCGCGCTGTTACGTCCGCACCAGCCTGGATTCCGTAGGTCACAACACGCCTGCGCAGGCGTGGCAAAACGGCCTGCATCGACGTTCGCCAGGGCGAGTCAACACAGGCGATAACCGATCCGTAAAACGGGACCTTGTTCATAAAGGAAACAAAGGATTCCTGTATCTCTCCCAGATCACCGTAATGATCCAAGTGCTCGCGGTCTATATTGGTGACCACCGCAACGGTCGGAAGCAGATATAGAAATGAGCGGTCACTCTCATCAGCTTCCACAACCATCAATTCGCTCTTCCCCAGCCGCGCGCTGGAGCCAAAAACGTCCAGGCGGCCTCCGATGACGGCCGTGGGGTCAAGACCGCTCTCCGAAAGCATCACTGCAACCATGGAAGTCACCGTCGTCTTGCCGTGCGAGCCGGCCACCGCCACACAAAATTTCAGCCGCATCAATTCCGCCAGCATTTCAGCGCGCGGGATTACAGGAATCTTCCGGTGCGCCGCCTCAACAATTTCAGGATTCAGGACCGGAACCGCCGACGAAACGACTACAACCTCAGCGTCGCCGATATTTTCCGCAGCGTGACGCTCCGCAATTCGCGCACCCAGCTTGGCCAGGCGCTCCGTTACCACCGTCCGCTTGAGATCAGAGCCGGAAACACTGAACCCCAGATTCAGGAGCACCTCGGCGAGCCCGCTCATGCCAATGCCGCCGATGCCGACAAAATGGATTCTTCGAACTTTTCCAAGCATAACGAAATCTCTCAATCCACTGCCACGGGCCCCAGCAACCTTTCAGCTACTCAATTTTTCCTGCACAATTCTTCGACCAGGTCCGCTATCCGCGCCGCGGCCTGAGGCGTTGCGAGACTCTTTGCCTTTTGTTCCATCTGCGCGAGCCTGACGGGGTCGCCGAGCAAAGCCATTACAAGATCCACCAGCCGGTCTGGATTCAAGTCCTTCTGTTCGATCACGCAGGCTGCCCCGGCGCTCTCAAGGGCTTTGGCGTTGTGAAGCTGGTGCTGGTCTGTGGCAGAAGGATAAGGAACCAGGATTGAAGCCTTTCCCGCGGCCGCCAATTCCCCTGCTGTGGCAGCGCCGGCACGGCAAACAATCAGGTCCGCGCGCGAAAAGGCCCCTGTAATGTCGTCAATGAACGCACTTACCTCAGACCCAGCCCATTGGTCTCCGTATGCTACCCCCACTGCATTATAATCTGCCTCGCCCGTCTGATGGATAAATCTAAGCTTTTCACCCGCTTTCGCCCGGAAGAGCTCAAGACTCTGGATCATGCAATAATTAAGTGCTCTCGCACCCTGGCTGCCTCCCACAATCAAAACCGTGTACGGAGGTTTATGAGGTTTGGGCTCTACTTCATAAAATTGCGCTCTTACAGGAATTCCAGTCAAACGTCCTTTCGAGCCGTATGCAGCAAGTGCTTGTTCAAACCCCACTGCCGCCAACCGCACAAAAGGCGCCAGGACCCGGTTTGTAAAACCCGGAATCGCGTTGGCCTCATACAACAAGGTCGGAATGCCCACAAGCGCCGCTTCCAGCATTACCGGGCCGGAGATATAGCCTCCGATCCCCACAACGGCCCCGGGGCGAAGCCGGTAGAGAAGCCTCGCAGCTTCCAATGCGCTCTGTGGCAGCCTGGCCGCGTTTTGAATCCGCTTCCATCCCGAAATCCCCTTCAGGCCTGCCGCCTTGATCGTCTCCAGTTGATATCCTGCCCGCGGTATCTCGCGCGATTCAAGCCCTCTACCCGTTCCGAGAAACACCGTCTCATATCGGATATCCTGCTGACTTGTGGCCGTGGAGCGTTGCCGCAACTCATCCGCCACCGCCAGCGCAGGAAAGATGTGGCCGCCGGTACCCCCGGCAGCGACAAGGATGCGCACCTGGCGACGGGCAGTTGACTTCTTTAAAGGCTCCAGGGGCCGCTCCTTTTCAACAGTCTGAAGGCTTTGTTGGCTCATTCCGGATCCAATGCCAAAATGCTTCCCTGCCGTTAGCTCGTATTCTGGGATATGTTCATCAGGATCCCAACCGCGAACAACGTCATCACCAACGATGACCCCCCATAACTGATCAGCGGAAGAGGAATTCCTTTGGTCGGGAGCAATCCAATCACCACACTGATGTTCACCAGCGCCTGGCCCACAATCATGACGGTGATTCCGATGGCCAGCAGCCGGCCAAAATCATTTGAGCATCGGGCGGCTACCCTGAGGCCTCTCCACAAAATCACGGCGAACAACGCGATAACGATAACCGCTCCAATAAAGCCCAGCTCTTCACTGACCACCGCAAAGATAAAGTCGGTTTGCGGTTCAGGCAGGAAGAAGAGCTTTTCCTTGCCTTCCATCAGGCCAAGTCCCGCGATTCCTCCAGTGCCCACTGCGATGTACGACTGTATGATCTGGAAGCCTTTGCCCAAAGGATCGGCGTAGGGGTTCAGGAACGCCATGATGCGCTTGGCCCGGTAACTGGTGTCCAGGATCAGCAGGAGCAGCATCGGAAAAGCTGCCAGGGTTGCATAACCGAAATAAACCAGCCGAAGCCCCGATACAAAAAGCATCGCAGCGACAATCATGCAAAGGGCCAGAGTGGTTCCAAAGTCGGGTTCTTTCAAGATCAATAGCGCGTCTGCCCCAACTACCAGCCCGATCGGCAGAAGCGTGCGCTTCCAGTCTTCAACTTCACCTTTGCGCATCTCCAGGAAGTAGGCGAGGAAAATAACGATAATGACTTTTGCCAGCTCCGACGGTTGAAAGGTGATAGGCCCGACTCCCAACCACCGATGAGTGTTATGTGTCGGGTCCAGAAACAGAACCATCAGCAACAGTATCAGTTGAACGGCAAGCGCAGGAAATATCACCGTGGGTTTGGCCAGCCAGCGGTAATCGACATTCATCATGACCGCCATAAGGCAAAGTCCGATGGAGGCGTAAATTCCCTGCCGGATCAGGAAATAATAGCTGGTGTGGAATTGCTCCTGGGAAATCACCGCCGAGGCGCTGTAGACCATCACCAGTCCGAAAAGGAGCAGCACTACCACTGCCCCGAACAGCACTCTGTCAGTTTGGAGTTGACGCGCCATCAGCCGTTACTTTCCCTTACGACTCCTCGAGTGTTTTCTGCTGCCAGCCTCGTGAGTTGAATGCCTCCCGATTTCCTTGCCTGCCTGGGAATCATCCGATCCCGCCCGAACTTCATACGCGAATGCCTCGCCGGAAACCTTTTCAACCGGCGAGAGGTCATCCTCATCCAGGAGGAAATCGTCCTCGAGGTCCGTCGATTCATCCATGCCTTGCCCGGATGCCTCTTCCGCGCTTACTTCAAAAACGTACTCCAGTTCTCTTGGGGTGGTAAGAACCAGCGGCTCGGGCTCGCTGGGGATAGAAATCTCCGGCTTCGCGGCCGCAGCTGCCACGGGCAGCACCGCCTCCACGATCTCCATCACTGGCTGCTCCGTCGCACGCGGAGCGGTTTTCTTAACGGCCGGGGATACGGG
>JBJKQZ010000401.1:0-5375 GCA_046704865.1 Terriglobia bacterium | reverse complement strand
GCCATCATTTACTGGTTCACGGGAGCTTCAACGCAGGCAGTTACCACCGGGGCCTACCGCGCCGTGGAATTCATCAAGGCCAACATCCGTCTGGAAGGCGTGGAAAAGGCTTCGGCAAGTGACACCAAGAAAGTGGTGGGCATCTGCACGCAGTACGCGCAGAAGGGTATGCTGAACATCTTCATCGCGGTGTTCTTCGCCACCCTGGCCTTCGCCTTCCTCGATCCGTTCTTCTTTATTGGCTACCTGATTTCGATTGCCATCTTCGGCCTGTATCAGGCTATCTTTATGGCCAACGCCGGCGGAGCGTGGGACAACGCCAAGAAGATTGTCGAGGTTGAGCTGAAGGAAAAAGGCACGCCTCTGCATGACGCAACAGTCGTGGGCGACACAGTAGGAGACCCGTTCAAAGATACGTCTTCCGTGGCCCTGAACCCCATCATCAAGTTCACAACACTGTTCGGTCTGCTGGCAGTGGAACTTGCGGTCAGGCTGACGGCGGCCAGCGGAGCGGGGCTGACCCACACACTCGCGGCCATCTTCTTCGCCATTTCGTATTATTTTGTGTATCGATCGTTCTACGGGATGCGGATTCGAACCGGCGAGAAAGCTCCATCAACAGCCACCGCTACCGCCGATACAACTCGCGCTGCAGCAGATTAAACCCAGCGCATTTTCGCATTTGCGCACAGAGGGGCACTTGCCTCAGACGGACTCCTGGGGCAGGTGTCGACTAGTATCCTTTGGCCTCTTCTTTGATCTTTTTGGCCAACTTCTCAACCTGCTCTGCCTTCTTGACAATTTCCAGCGAAAGCACGTTTTCGTTGGATTTTTCAATTTCCTTCTGCAATGAGCTGGCAAGATCCTTAAGATCGTCGGCGTGCTGCTTGAGCTTTTTGAAGTTGTAGTCCAGCAGGGCCTGTCTTTGCTTCTGCGAGGTCTTTGGAAACATCGGAGGGCCGTTGTCACGGTATCGGCCGCTATCGGGGTTCTGCGACAGAGCCCCCTGATTCTGGCTGTTTGCTCCCTGCCCCTGGCCAAATCCCTGCGCCGCCGCGCCCGGAGCAACGCCCACAAGTCCCAGAAACACCAGAACTGCTGCGAAAATCAGTGGCTTTGGGATATTGCGTGAACTGCAATTCGCCCCTGCTGAGCCTTGGGTAATTCCTGACATAACCTTCCACCCCTTTCCGGCCCCCGCGACGCAGGACCGGCTTGCATTCGGCGATTGGACTTTTACTCCATTCTAAAGCCCGCACTCCAAACATACAATTCGTAATCAATGGATTCTCTGCAGGAAAGGTTCGGGCGCAGGCTTTCAAGCGTGAGAGAATTGAAGGTCAGGAACTTCCAGCCACTGAACAAGGCGAATTCTAGCGGTCGAGTTCCAGGAATTGAACTCCATAAATTTTGCCGATACCGCCAATGACCTCGCGGCGGCTGACGACACGGGCCCGAACTTCGATATTTTCTCCCGTGCTGTGATAAGGGCAGGTCACCAGAATTCCCTCTCCGATCTGATAATCCTTTTCGCTGACAAAGCAGAACCCGCCCTTGGAAATATTCTCGCTCTTCGTGATTTCAACACCACCTTCATAGTCGCAAATCTTCACGGGCAGCCTTAATGAAACACGATTGTACCGCCTTCGCTCTTCACCGGAAGGAACATCATTCACAGGATCCTCAAGCCTTGCAGAAGCCTGCCCGGGAAGCTCCTGCCTGGCCGGTGGATTTTTTGCATAGGACCAGGTAGTGATTGACTTGCAGGAGTCACAGGGCAATCTCAGCATTCCGGAGGTTTGCAGGACTTCCACTTCCACCAGGGAAACAGGAAGCCTGCTGACCTGACCGCATTTTCTGCACGCCAGCAGCGCATCGGCTTCCTCGGGTTCGCCGTCCCGATGCGGCGGAAACTGAATGCCCCAGATATTCTCGCTGTTGTTCAGGGACGCCACGCCATACTCGCCACCGGTATCGGAATACGGCGAAACCGGCCCGACAACACGAAACTCAGAGGACCGGCGTCCCATCAGATTGATAATGCGGACCGTTTCACCTGCACGGAGGCGGTGTTTGACGCGGATGCGACCCCCGTGCCGGTTGATCACGGTCGTATGAGCATCCACCTGAAATGACCGCCCTTTGTCGTCAGTACCCTCGACAGACAATGGGATGGTCAGCAGTATTCGATCAGATCGCCGATCTTCTTTGGGCATAAGGGACCGCTCGAAACCAAAATCACAGAACCGCTAGTTTATGTGCAAGGCCTTTCCCTCCGCAAGCGGTCTCAAGCATTCAACCTGGCTGCCGATAATTGAAACTAAGGGGAAAACGTATTGCGTTGTGAAACTATGTAGCCGGACAGTGCGGGCAATCAGAAAGGCGAGTGAAAATCATTGAAGGCTGCGCGGAGTGCCTGAGGGCGTGAGCCGGGTACCCGAAAATGCACATAGAAATCATGGAGGCGCGATTTGTGGGGAAAGAAAGAAGCAGTTGTTGAGCACAAGCCTCGGCAAAGTGAGCGGATCACCCTTGCCTTACCCATCCAGGTGACGGGAAGCAATCTGTTTGGCGATGTCTTCATGTGTGAGGGATGGACAGAAGTGGTCAGCCAGAACGGCGCGCGCATCCGGCTGACTCAAAATCTTGCCCCTGAGCAGGAGATAACAATCCGTTGCCTCGAGACCGGCAATGAAGCCGCCGCACGCGTCGTCGGACGGCTTAATACCAAGTCAAAGGGAAATGTATACGGCATCATGCTGTTGAACCCGATAATACATCCCTGGGGAATTAATTTTCCGCCGCGGGGAGACTCGGCGGGCGCAGTGGGCCGGATTGTTCTGGAATGCCTTGCATGCCACACACGCGAACTGGCATATCTGGACGGATTCGAACTGGAAGTCCTCGAATCAAACAATTCGCTTTCCCGATTTTGCAAGCGCTGTACGGACTCCACAATGTGGAGAAAATCCTTCGAACCGCTCCCGGCCCCGGAGCCGGAAGCTGACGATTCCCGCGGAGACGGGCCTGAGCGGCGGCGCGAAGCGCGCCGTGAGGTGCGGACAGTGGCATGCATCAAAAGCCGCGAGTATGGAGAGGAGTTGGTCAAAGTTCGCAACGTCTCGCGAAGCGGACTCTGCTTTGAAGGCCAGCGGTCCTATGAAAAAGACTGGAGAATCGAGGTAGCCATTCCCTATTCGTCGGGTGGCGGCAACATTTTCCTGCCTGCGCGCATTGCACGCGTTCAACTCGTGCCTTCGGGTTCTATTTCTCTGTTTGGCGTCGAATACGTTCGCAGGTGACATCGTGCGTCAGGCTCCCGGCGTGCCCTCTGTGGGCTGCCCTCTGCTCACAAGCTCGGTCAGGCGGGCAAGTCGGTCCAGAATTTCACGATATTCCGGGGAACTGCCCGCATCTTTCATCTTCACAAAAGCAAAGGACCCATCCGGATTCACATAGGCGCGATCGATTTCCTTCAGCGAAGTAAAACCCTGCCGGTTGGCCGCTTCCCTCAGTTCATCCATCGTGATCAATTCCTTTTTCAATGCTTCCGGCCGTATATTCCCGCTCTCTATCAGAACTACTCCTGGTCCACCCGCATGCTGGTGCTTGACGCTGTACTCAAAGACAAAGCGCACAACCAGGTAATTGACCAGAATCAGAGTTGTGGCGCCAATCAATCCTCCTGTCACGGAGTTGTCGTTGCCGATGATCGCATTCTGAACGGTATTTGAAATGGTTAACAGAACAACCAGGTCAAACGCGTTCAGTTGCGCCAATTCCCGCCTTCCGGCCAGTTTGAGTGCCACCACCAGGAAGAAATAGACAATCACTGCGCGCAGAACTTTATCCATCACCGGCAAGCCCGGCAGGAACATATCGGTCCAGATATTAAGGTGCATGTGGCGCTCCTTTTCCAGGTTTGGACAGGCGCACGCAACATGACGCTCTGTTGCGCCCAGTCTCACCGTAATCCTAAGATGGTTGTTAAGCAATAATCCAGCCGAACTGGCAGGGCGATGTTCCGATTCGCGGATGAAGCTTCACAGCAGGCGTGATATGATTCACCCATAGTTCCGGTATGCGGGTAGTCTTGACAATCTATGCTGGTCCCAACCAGAGGAGGCGACCGCATGAAAGAGAAGAAAGCGAAACAAACGCGAAGAGACTTCCTGGGAAGGATGGCCGCGGGGATTGCGGGTGTGACGGGCAGTACGCTGGGTCCCTCGGCAATGGAGAAAGCATTGGCAGCAACAACCTCACAAGGCATGATTTACCGTACGATGGGCCGCAGTGGTGAAAAGGTTTCGCTGCTCGGCCTGGGTGGATATCACATCGGCATGCAACCGACGGAGCAGGAAAGCATCCGGCTAATACGCACCGCCATCGACCACGGTGTCACGTTCATGGACAACTGCTGGGACTATAACGACGGCGCCAGTGAAGTCCGGATGGGCAAGGCGCTCCAGGATGGTTATCGAAAGAAAGTCTTCCTGATGACCAAAAGTGACGCTCAGGTGAAAGGCGCATGGGAAAAGCAGCTTCACGAATCGATGCAGCGCCTCCAGACGGACGTGATTGACCTGATCCAGTTCCATGAAGTGATTCGCATGGGCGACCCGGACCGCATCTTTGGCCCAGGCGGCGCTTTTGAGGCTGCTCTGGCGGCACGCAAAGCGGGCAAGGTCAGGTACATCGGCTTCACAGGCCACAAAGATCCCGACATTCATCTGAAGATGCTGGAAACCGGCTTCAAACACGGATTTACTTTTGACGCCGTGCAAATGCCGCTGAATGTGCTTGATCCCCATTATCACAGCTTCGCGGAGAAAGTGGTTCCCGTCTGCGTAAAACACGGTATTGGCGTGCTGGGCATGAAGCCGCTCGCGAACGGCATCATCCCGCAAAACCATGTAGACTCGCCCATTGATTGCCTGCACTACGCCATGAATCTGCCAACCTCCGTTGTTATCAACGGCTGCGATACGATGGAACGGCTGAACCAAGCTTTCGAAGCGGTACACACCTTCAAGCCCTTGAGCAAGGAACAGGTGGCAGAGCTGCTGGCAAAAACCGCCAAGGCAGCAGCCAACGGCGGCTTGCAGCCCTTCAAGACCACGCACGAGTATGATGGCACGTATCAGAACCCGCAGTGGCTTGGCTAAGCGGTAACTCAACTCCAGGAGGGAGACTGATGAAGCGTACCATTTTCGCGGCCAGCGTGGCGCTTTTTACGCTGGCGGCTTCCTTGGTTGCCCTACCCCATAAACATCCGTCCATCGATCCCGGCGCGCGGGAAACGGATGCGAAAGAACTTCATACGCAGCTGGATCACAACGCGAAAGCCCTGGTGATTGACGTGCGCACACCCGGGG
>JBJKQZ010000400.1:0-2698 GCA_046704865.1 Terriglobia bacterium | reverse complement strand
GTATAGAACCGTCAACATTGAGGTGGCAGCCTGAACCATTCCCCAGCAACCCTTCTGCGGCCCGTTCTTCAATAGGTCTTCCGCTCGCTTCTTCCATAGCTCCGAATTGTCGATCATGGATTGGCCTCCCTGAATTTCATGCCAACTTTAGCAATCGTCTATTTAGTTGTCCATTCGCAAAGTGCAACGGCTGTTTTCACCGCGGGTGCACATACATCGCATTCTGTGTGATGTACGCGGTCATGACCGACCATCAAACAAAGTCCGCACCTGTATACACGGCGAAAACGGCGATTGCAAGCCGCGCTGTCATCCTGAGTGCAGCTAAGGATCAAGGCAGTTGAGCCCGCAGCTACGGAGATCTTTCGTCGCCGTTCGGCTCCTCAGGATGACGTGCGGGTGGGGGGCAGTAGCGGCGAGTTTACCTCGCCAGGTTTGGAGGAACGATGGCGGCGTAAAGCCTCCGCTACAACAGCGTTCGGTTGCTGAAATCCCCCAATCGGAAATCGTTCAATCAGCCAATTGTTTTCAACACCCCTCACCCGGCCGCGGTGCGCGGCCACCCTCTCCCCCTGGAGAGGGCTTTGATTATTTTGACTGCCTCGGTCGGCACGGATGAATCCGTGCCCTTTCCCAAAAGCATCGCAAACGGTAAATACCCGGCCAAAGTCATCCCCCAAAAATAAATGCACCCAAACGCACCCCTGTTTGCGTATTAGAGAGTAGACGGGAGGGAAGTTGAGCAGAGTGGGGGAACAATCGGTGGAAGATGCACTCGCGCGATGCGCCGGTGGAGACCGCTCGGCGTTTGCGGAAATCTTGCGCGAGCACCAGTCGATGGTTTACAGCGTGGCGCTCAATTTCCTGCGCAGCCCGTCCGTGGCGGAAGACGTGGCGCAGGAAGTTTTCCTCGAGCTCTACCGCAGCCTCGGCGGCATCCGGAACGCCGCGCACCTGCGCTTCTGGCTGCGGCGCGTGGCCTGCCACCGCTCGATTGACCGCATCCGGCGCGCGCACTGGGACGCCATGCTGAGCCTGGAGGACGTGCCGGAACCGGCTGCGGAGGCCGAGGCGGGCGATCCGCTGCTGCAACAGAAATTGTGGCGCCTGGTGGCCAGCCTGCCGGAAAAGCCGCGCATGGTGCTGGTGCTGCGCTACCAGGAAGACCTGGCGCTCCGCGAAATTGCCGAGGTGATGGAGATTCCCATCAACACGGTAAAGAGTTCGCTGGAGCGGGCGCTGGAGCTGCTGCGCGGCAAGCTGGCCCGAAGCCTGGGAGGAGTAAAGGTATGAATCCGCTTGACGACGAACTCGGGAAACTGCTCAAGCGCCGTGAACCGCCGGAAGATTTTGCAAAGCGCGTGATGGCGCGCGTTGAGGCGGAGCCGCGGCACGTGAATGCGCGCGAGCGAACGGCAGCGCAGTTCTGGCGGCCGATGCTGCGCTGGGTGGCCGTGGCGGCGGTGTGCGTGGCGGCGATTGTGGGAGTTGTGCAGCATGAGCGCGAGCAGCGGATGCGCGCCCAGGCAGAGCTGGCAAGCCAGCAGGCGATCTTTGCCCTGCGCATTACCAACCAGGAAATTGGCGCGGCGCTTGAGCGGGCTCAGCACGTGGCCACGCGGGCCCTGGAAGTTCGTGGAAATCTAAAACAGGAGATGGAGTGACCCATGAAAAATCTGAACAATGCAACCGGGAGACACAATCTTGCGCGCGCGGTGATGCCGGCGCTGCTGGCCGCGTGCCTGATGGCGCTGGCGGGCGCATCGGCCTGGGCCCAGAAGGCCAAACTGGAGTTGACCCAGCTGGATAAACTCTCCAGCAAGGCCTCCGAAGTGGACAACGTGAACCTGGAAGGCCCCATGCTGAAAATGGCGGCGGAGCAGGTTTCACAGAAAGCGAGCACCACAAAATCCGAGAAAAAGCTTGCGGCAGCGAACCTGTTGAGCCGGCTGAAGGGCGTCTACGTAAAGAACTTTGAGTTTGCAAAGCCGGGCGAGTATACCAGGGCCGATCTGGACAGCGTGATGAATCAGTTGCAGAGTGGCGGATGGAAACCCATGGTGCACGTGGAGGAAAAGAATTCGGGCGAGACCACGGGCATCTATGTGATGGAAGAAGGTGGAGAAATTGTGGGCATGGCGGTGGTTTCAGCCGAGCCCAAGGAATTGACCGTGGTGAACCTGGTGGGACCGATCGACTTTAGCCAGTTGGGCGGATTGGGGAATCTGGGCGCGCTGGGGCAACTGGGAGCATTGGCGGGAAGCGCGGGCAATGCGAATCCGCAATTGCAGCATCGCGCGGATACCAAGCCGAAGACCGATGGAGAATCGAAATAACGGCGCAGTAGCTTGCAGTGACTTTCTCTTGATGGACAACATTTGCAGAGTTGAATGGCGGATGAGTGGCGCGCCCGCGGCTGGTCTGGAGAACGAAAGCGCCGCGGGGCGCTTGATGCCAGCGGAGAACGATTGTGCAGCTTTCCATTACTCTTATGCATCTCAAAACGCTTCTCCATGCTCCGTTCGCAGCACGCAAGCCGCGGTTTAGAGGTATGGCCGGGGCCACGCTCCAGGGAATTCTTGGGATCGGGCTACTCGCTTCTATTGTGACCGTTTCAGCGCAGGACCCCGCAAGGAGCCTTGCCGCGATGCAGACAGGACGGGTCTACACATCATTGACCGCGGCGGAGGAACTGTCC
>JBJKQZ010000399.1:0-4292 GCA_046704865.1 Terriglobia bacterium | reverse complement strand
GATCCACTCCACGTTCGAGAAATAGAAGAGTTTGTCCTTTTTGATTGGCCCGCCGATGCTGGCTCCGAACTGGTTGAAGATGTCTTTTGGCTTGCGGGTGATCTTGTTATTCGGATCAAAGAAGTTGTGCGCCTCTGTGTTGTTGTCAAAATGGTATTCATACGCGTCGCCGTGGAGCTGGTTGGTGCCGCTCTTGATCTCCACATTGGTCATGGAGCCGCCTGCCAGCCCCTGTTCGGGACTGAAGTTGGCCGTGGTGACGTTCACCGTCTCGATAGCGTCAGACGAGGGGATATAAGAGGTGTTTTCAGGGACCCAGATGTTGTATTGAGTGACGCGGTCAATTCGCACGGTGTTGCCATAATCGCTTGTTCCATTCACGCTGAAGTCCAGAGAGCGCGTCGGGTTCGTGGCAATAGAGTGGGCGGTGGTAGGCGGCGTGGCGCCGGGAATCACCCTCATCAGGGTCTGGAAATTGTTGCCGGGCGGCAGAGGCACCTGTTCAAGGGTCTGGGCTGAAATATCATGGTGAACGTCCGCACGGTCAGTCTGCAGCACCGCTGCGCTGGCGTTGACCTGGACAGTCTGGCTGACCGCTCCAACCTCGAGGGTGGCATCTACGCGGCTCACCGTGTTGATGGCCACAGGGACCTCAGAGCGGACAAAGGTCTTAAAGCCCTTGGCTGAAATCCGAACGGTATAGGTGCCGGCGGAGAGCGTAGAGGCGGTATAACCGCCACGGGAATCGGTTTGCACCTGGCGGGTGAGGCCGGTCTGCGCCTGGGTCACAGTAATTGTGGCGTCCGGGACGACGGCGCCGGTAGGATCTTTAACGTTCCCGACCAGAGTTCCATAGAGGACCTGTGCCGTACTTGTAGCTGGAACGCTTACAATCACCATAAAAGCAAAGACGGCTAATATCAGGATACGAAATGTGGTGGATGCTCTCGCACCCTTGGAATCGTTCCCACTCATAACCAAATGCCCTCCTTAACTAACTGTTTATTCAATTATTTGTTAGATTAGGCTCCCAGCCGGAACCACAAGAATTCCCAAGGCACGCACCCCACCCCTGGGTAGACGCATCGCCCCCTCGACGCCTGCTCAGTTTTCAATTGAAAGTTCTAAGAAAAGGGTCCCAATAACCGACGCAATGCAAGTAAACAGCCGATGTATACCAGTGGCCCGTGCCTTTGTCAAGCGAATTCTTATAGTAACTGTAACCAAAATCTTTTGGATACGTCTAAAGATTTGTCGTCGGGTCCCGCAGATAAGCGGCATCCAACTGAACAGCCTAGGCATCCAAGCGATTTGCTAAAGCAACGGCGGGTAGATATTTAGAATTAAAATAGAATGGGAAAAAGGGGGGGCAAGAACCTGAATCAACTGCGGAATGTTACGACAATCCGGGACGTGGCACGCGATGCAGGGGTAGGAATTGGAACTGTTTCCAGAGTCCTGAATGGGGGGACGCAGGTCAGCCCGGCAACCCAGGAACGCGTAACTCTGGCCATCCGGAGGCTGGGCTTCCGGCCCAACGCACAGGCGCGGCGCATCCATCGCAGCCGCAGCGAAATAGTATGTTTCCTGCTGAGCAACCGGACCTTCCCGAATTCTTTTCATGCCCGCATTCTTCAAGGTGTTGAAGACAGCGCCCGCGAATTAAAGCAGCACGTTCTTTTTGCGGCGGTTCAATACGAACCGGGGACCCCGCCACACCAAATCGAACTTCCTTCTATTCTGGAAGAACGCGGCCTTTTTGACGGCCTGATTCTTGCCGGGACAAACTACCCGAACTTCCTGACCCGTATTGAAAAGATGCAGATCCCATTTGTGGTGTTTGGAAACAATGTCGTTGATTTCACGCCGGACAGGCGCTTTGACCAGGTGCAGTTTGACGGCTTTCGAGGCGAACTGGAAGCCGTTCGCTATGTGATCAGCCAGGGGCACCGCAATCTTCTCTTTGTAGGTGATCTCACCTACCCCTGGGTTCGGAACCGCCACGGCGGCTTCCTGAAAGCATGCCATGAGGCCAAAATAAAACCCAGCGCCATCACAACCTCGCGTCCACCGGGCTTTGTGGCATACGGGGAGTGGGCTTGCGGCGTCATTCTTAGCCGCAAACCCCGTCCGACTGCCGTGGTGGCTGTCAATGACGAGGTGGCCTTTGGCCTCTGGAGGTCATTCCGCCGACGGGGCCTGCAAATTCCGGAAGACATCAGCCTGACCGGGTTCGATGACCGTGAAGAAGCTACGTTGATGGACCCGCCCCTTACCACGGTACGCGTTCGGAAAGAGGAGATCGGCCAGGCCTGCCTGCGAACGCTGATTGAAAGACTTCGCCACCCGGAAATGGCCTATATTGAGCGGACACTCTCCACGGATCTTATTGTTCGTGAAACGGTTAAGAAGTTGTGATCCCTGCCCTGCCGGCCCCTGCGGTGGGGGGCGTCCCATCTGCCATGGATGAAGACCCTGACCCCAAATGAAGCTTCCGGCCGATTATCCGGAATGGCCGGGGCGCCCTGGCTATACCCCGAGCGTTTTCCACCCCCAGGCGGCGACCCATCGTCAACAACCCCGGAGTTGATTTTGGTTCTCAGCGGCAGATTATGGCCGATCATGCATCCAATTAGTATAGCCACAGGCCGGTTTTACAAAGATTTAACTGACCTTGCGCAACTGTAAGGACCCAGGCAGCGTCTTATCCGAATAGATTACTCATACGTCCGTGGGCGAGGCTGCGACAGCCCGGAAGGAGAGGCAAATGATGACCGATGAGACGAGGAGGGCCTTTGGCCTGGATGACACCCAACTTCTGAAATGGAGGGAGGGGGGACGATCACAGAAAGCTAAGACGTTCCTGCTGGTGGCAGGGGTAGGATTAATGGTCCTGCTGGGAATCAAGATGCTGGCAGGCGCCCCGCTTCCACAGTATGGCGGCCAGCGGATGCGCCGGCAGATGACTCCTGAGGACCAATTGGCCCGGATGACCAAACAGTTGGACCTGACTGAAGACCAGCAGGCCAAAATCAAGCCCCTCCTGGAAGATCAGCACAAACAGATGATGGATCTGAGGCAGGACAATTCAATGTCCCGCCAGGACCGCTTTGCCAAGTTGCGGGAGATCCGGAAAGAGACATTTGACAAGATCCATCCCATCCTTGACGCTAAACAGCAGCAGAAAATGGAAAAAATGCGGAAGGAGATGCAGGAGAGGCGCAGAAGGATGATGAACTGATTGCGGGATTCAGCCGCTTCGCCGAACGTTGGGTATTTCTGAGGGAACAGAGGAAGTTCAGATCACATCTTACTACGGAGGCTTATGAAGATCTTTCTGGGAGTATTTCTGGTAATGCTTCTCGGAAGCAGTCCCAGTTGGGCAGTTCTTGGGGAGTATGAAAATTCGGTAGCAACGGACCAGCAGCATATGCACGCACAGCTTCGCGGGATAACCCATGCAGCCTATTCCGTCCAGCAACTCACTTCACCGGACGGGAAAACCATTAAGGAATATGTCGCGCCATCTGGCAAAGTCTTCGGAGTTTCGTGGCAGGGTTCCGCCATGCCTGACCTTCAGCAATTGCTGGGTTCCTACTTCCAACAACTACAGCAGGCTTCCCGCTCGCGCAAGAAGCACGGAGGGCCGTTTGTGGTTCGAACAAAAGATTTTGTACTGGTCAGCGGAGGGCACATGCGCTGGTATCACGGCGCAGCCTATGTGCCAAGCTTGTTGCCGGCTAATGTTACAGCGGAGGTCGTGCGATGAGTCGATTCAGCGGGCGGTACATAAGGCTTGCTTTCTTTGCTCTGTCTGCAGCAATGGTATTGGCGCTGGCTAGTTGCGGCGGAGGTGGTTCAAGTTCCAGTTCAAGCACCACCCCTACTCCCAGCACCACCCCCAACACACTGGCGGTTGAGGTCAACAGCGGCCCAGTCAATGACTATGTAAACGGGATCTTCACCACCGTCAACATCTGCCAGCCGGGCACCTCCACATGCCAGAGCATTCCGAATGTTCTGGTGGATACAGGATCAGAAGGATTGCGGCTGCTATCCTCTGCCGTCACACTCTCCCTGCCGGCAGTTACGGACAGCAGCAGCAACGGCTTGCAGGAATGCGTCGTTTACGGCGACGGTTCCTTCAATTGGGGACCGATCGTGTCCGCGGATATCAAACTGGCGGGCGAGAAAGGCTCATCAGTTCCCATACATCTGATTGACAGCTCAAATCCATCCAAATACCGCATCCCCTGCGCATGGCTCAGGGGGGGCGGTTCCGATGAGTACAG
>JBJKQZ010000398.1:0-7765 GCA_046704865.1 Terriglobia bacterium | reverse complement strand
CTCTGGAACCTGAAAACGGCCAAGCCTGACGAATGTTCCCAGCCGGTACACGCCTTGGACGCAGCGACATTCAGATACCGACTGATTTCAGATCACTCTATTGGTTGGAACGGGCAAGATTCGAACCGTTGGAGGTATCGATTTTGATGATTTCACCCTCGTCGATAAAGGGAGGAACCTGCACTACCAACCCGGTCTCCATCTTCGCGGCCTTTGTGACGTTGGTTGCTGAGGCGCCCTTGATGCCCGGCTCTGTTTCCACCACTTTCAGGTCCACCGTAGCGGGTAATGCAATATCAATGGGATGGCCTTCGAAGAAATCAATTTTCAGAATAACGTCCGGCATCATGAATTGGGCCCGGTCACCAACCACTTCCTTGGAAAGATGGAACTGTTCATAGCTACTCGTGTTCATGAAGTAAAACAAGTCGGCGTCCGAGTAGAGGTATTGCATGTCAACTTCATCGATCACCGCACGCTCTACAGTATCTTCAGACCGGAACCGATGGTCATTCATGGCTCCAGTGCGCAGATTGCGCATCCTTGCCTGGACAAAAGCCCGCAAGTTTCCCGGCGTTCGATGCTCAGCTTTGTGGATCGAGAAGAGTTCACCGTTGTGCTTGATGACCATTCCTGGCCGGAGATCGTTTGCATTCATTTTGATTTCTCGCTAGATATTCAGGATAGGTTTCGAGCCGGGGATCCCCGCGGGATGGTAACTTCGGCACGAACAGACCCAACAACCATTCTAATTGCAGGTGTGAGACTCGTCAACTTCAGCGACAGGGCGCAGATACTTGAGTTGAAGAACCATTAGGCAATTAAATTGTGGTTCAGGAGAATAATGCTGCCTGTCTCTCCATTGGATCTTCCAGGCATACAAGAGGCATGCCGATGGTTGAAAATGACGCCGAAATTGCCCTTCCACAGTTGCTGAGACACTCATCCACTACTACCGAACGGTCGGTTGGCGATCCAGGAATGCGGCACTTGCGCAGAGGGCGTGCCGAACTTGTTCAAAAATGGTACAGGCTCCAGGAAGAGCAAACTCTTGGATAACAGAGGGTACCTTGTCGTCGATCTGCCCAAGCCCGTCTTTTGCCTTATATTCCAGGCTCGAGTGCCCCGGCCCGGTACATCTGTTGACACTCCCGTTTGAGCCGCTTTCGCTCGTCTTTTTGGGCCGGGTCGCTTACTATGGCTAGAGGAGGCGCATATCCGTCAAAGGCTGACCTACGCCCCGATGTTCCAGAGCAGATACCAGGCTTAACCGGCCCAGTAACACCAGCATACGCAGGACTGTCCAACGCGGCGTCCGGAAACATTGAGACATTATCTGTTCGCGGATGATTGGAGGCCATCAGGGAACTTGTGCAGACAAGCTGAAGTGGCGCACGCAATTAGAATTCAGACTTCCATATCCCAAACGGTATGGATACCAAGAAGGTAAATTCCGTTCGTAATTGAGGCACGACGGTTGATGTTTAAAAAGAGATTCAAGCTTCTCATGCTTTTGATCTGCGTGGCGTTGTTCGCGATGCTGATTGAGAAGACCGGGCCCGCCGTGATTGCCTCGCGGGTGTACGATGTTGGCGCAGGCTTCCTCATCCTGATCCTCATTTCCGGTGTCAGACACCTCCTCCGCACTGCAGCGTGGTATAACGCGATTGAGCGCAGTGAAAGGCGAATTCGATTCCGGGACCTCTTCGGCATCCGCATTGCTGGAGAAGCTGTTACCGACCTGACATTCCTTGGACCTCTGTTGGGAGAAACGGTTAAAGGAGTCACCCTTTCAAAGCATGTCACGGCCGAACACAGCGCTTCCTCACTGGTCGTTGAAAACCTCGCGTACAGTTTCTCCGTCGGGCTTCTGGTAGTGGGCGGTCTCACACTTTTCATCACGGAATATCCCCTTCCATCTTCTGTTCGAACATGCAGCCTCATCACCCTTGGTGTTCTATTGCTTGCAGGCTCCTTGATCGGACTCATCATCAAGAAGCGGTACAGGGTGGTCAGCCGTGTTCTTGAAAAGCTGAAAAAGCTTGATCTGCGATTGATGGACCGTCTCCATGACAAACGCGAGAAAGTGGTCCAGTTTGAGGAAAATGTTTTAAGCTTCTGGCACTCCCATAAGAGCTCTTCCATTTTGATTCTGTCTCTTGAGCTATTGTCAGTCTTCAGCGGGGTATTTGAAGCCTGGATTATCCTGAGCTTGACGGTGCACCGAACCTCCTTCTTTGCTGCCTTCATGGTGGAAACAGTCAACCGCGTCGTTAACATGTTCTTTGCATTCGTGCCCATGCGAATCGGCGTGGACGAAGGCGGAGCCGCGCTGGTTCTGAAGACAATTGGCTACGGCGCAGTCGAAGGGGTTTCACTGGCGATCATCCGGAAAATCCGGACTCTCTTCTGGGTGGCAGTCGGCCTGGTAATGGTCAGCCGCTATTCGCTGTCATTGAAAAAGGGCAGCGGGAACAGCGGCAGCGTTGTGGCGGCATCCAAATGAAGAAGTTGATCGTGAACGCGGACGATTTCGGGCTGACGGAAGGTGTGAACCGGGCCATCGTCGACGGCCACAAGAACGGCATCATCACTAGCACCACTCTGATGGCAAACGGCACAGCCTTTGTTTCCGCCGTAGCTTCTGCGTCAAGCGTGCCAGACCTCGGCATTGGAGTGCATTTGAATCTGACGCAAGGACGGCCTGTCTGCCCTGCTTCTCAGGTTCCAACAATTGTGAATTCTGAAGGTTTCTTTTATCCCAGTCCGGGAGTGCTCGCCCGAAGAATCCTGAGCAGGAAAATCCGCCCTAGAGAAATAGAAAACGAACTGAGAAGCCAGATTGAAAAGATTGCTTCAGTTGGAATCCGAATCACTCATCTCGATAGTCACAAGCACATTCACCTGCTTCCTCCAATTTTCGACCTGGTCATTAAGCTTGCGAGTGAGTACGGAATTGATTGTGTCCGCCTCCCCATTGAACCTGCTTCGGGCGCCCTTGGCCCCTTGCAATCGGGTCGCTCAGGATGGCCGCGTATGGCGAAGCAATATCTCCTGGCGCGGGCGCTATCGGCTCTTGCAGCCTGCCAGGTAAAAAAAGTGGCGCATGCCGGCCTGTACCGGCCGGGATATTTTTTCGGGCTCAGCCAGACAGGCTTCCTGAACACTGCAATTCTGCAGCAGATGCTTCGGGCTGTTCCTGACGGAACCGGTGAAATCATGTGCCACCCCGGCTATGTTGATGCGGAGTTGCTCAACACTCGCACCCGGCTGCGCGAACAGAGGCAGACAGAGCTTGAAGCTCTAACCAGCCGCAGCGTCCGGCAGCTTGCAAACGAACTGGGAATCGAATTGATCCCATACGACAAGCTGCCACCGGGCAATCAGGCGGAGGCCCAAAAGTCCAACGAACCTTTACAGGAACCTGTTCGAAAGGGTTAACATAAGAGTTTGGAACGGCATCCAATGCTGAAGGAAGGGCCTGATGGAAAAAGAGAGTGTGGTTCAGTACGCAATCGTGATTCCTCTTTATAACGAAGAGGATAACCTTCGCCCGCTCTACATGAAGGTTGTGGAAATCATGAATGCCGTGGGAAGTTCCTATCAGGTCGTCTTTGTAGATGACGGCAGTTCCGATCAAACATACTCCTTACTTCGGGAGATTTGCGCGAATGACAGCCGGGTGATGGCTGTCCGCCTGCGCAGGAATTTCGGCCAGACCACTGCTCTGCAAGCGGGTTTCGATTACGCCGAGGGCAACGTCATTATTTCGCTCGACGGCGATCTTCAGCACGACCCGGCGGAAATACCTCAGTTCATTGCCAAGATCAACGAAGGCTATGACCTTGTAAGCGGATGGCGTGTGAAGCGCCAGGACACCTGGTTGACGCGTCGCCTCCCCAGCCGCATTGCCAACTGGATCATGTCCAGGCTGTCGGGGGTAGACATCCACGACTTCGGCACAACTTTCAAGGCCTACCGCCGTGAAATCCTGCAACATATGCGGCTCTATGGCGACCATCACCGGTTCATCCCTGCACTGGCCAGTTCCTATGGCGCCAAGATCGCCGAAATCCCCATCAAGAACATTCCCCGTGCAAGTGGGAAATCGAACTACGGCCTTTCACGAACAATCAGAGTGATGATTGACCTGATCAGCATCAAGTTTCTGCTGGAATACTCCACCCGTCCTTTGCAGTTTTTTGGCATTTTCGGCTTTGCCAGCGTGGGGCTGGGTACATTGATCGGGAAATTCCTGGCCTTCAAGAAAGTATTCATGGGGCAATCCATCATGTTGCAGCACGGGCCGCTGCTCTTCCTGGCGGTATTGCTGATTCTGAGCGGGATTCAACTGCTGTCAGTGGGGCTGGTGGGCGAGATGGTGACGCGAACTTACTTTGAATCGCAGCGGAAGGCAACCTACGCAATTCAGGAAATTATTCCTCGCGGCGGGCACGAACAAAAACCGGAGGGCGCCGGGATCGGAGTGGGTTCTTACTGGTAGGAGAAAACTGAGGGCCGGCAAGTCCTAGGACTGGTAACCTTTTCGTCCGCAAAAAACCGAAAAGGCGATCCAGAACTTGAGAACCCGCGGCAGCCGGACGCGCTCTCCGAAAACATTGTAGTTTCTGCCCTTGATGCGAACAAGGATCCGCCAGTAAACTGCTCCCATAATTTCAGCAATCACCATGGACCGGCGGTCCTCGACGGGCAGGGCCTGACGCGCCTGTGCAAAATACCGGCGCGCGCGGCCAGATTCGAATTCCATCAATTCTGCGAATCTGCCGCTGGGCTTCCCGTCCAGCAGAGACTGGGGCGACACGCCAAACCTTTCGAGATCTTCTTCGGGTAGATATACGCGATTGCGCTGGGCATCACTTTGAAGGTCGCGAAGGATATTGACGAGCTGGAGCGCCATTCCCAGATTGGCGGCGTACTTACGAGTAAGTAGGTTCTTGTAGCCAAAGATTTCGATGGAGATCAGCCCGATTGTGGAGGCCACCCGGTAACAGTAGAGCGAAAGGTCTTCAAAAGTCCGGTAACGCTGCGGGCTGAGATCCATTTCAATGCCGCGCAAGAGCTCTTCGAAATGTTCCCGGGGAATCTGGAAGCGATGGACGGCGCGCGCAAGAGCGGCGAGTTCGAGACTTAGTTCGTTGCCGGGGCTGCCGTCACAATCGTAGCAGCGACGCTGGTCCTGCCGGCAAATTTCAAGCTGCCGGCGCGCCTCTTCCGGGGGCAGATGGCTATCCGCCACGTCATCGCTCCGCCGGGCAAAGGCATAAACAGCTTCAATGGCTTCACGTTTTTCAGGTGGCAGAAAAACGAAAGAATAGTAAAAATTGGTGGTGCGCGCATTCGTGAATCGTTGCGGATGTCGGCGAAGGCTCATGGATAATTTCGGTTACAAACGGCCGCAGATCGTTTCTTCCGGTGCGCGCCCGAAGCTTTGCATCAAATCTTGACCTGATCCTCTATTGTATTTCTTTTTTCGATGCTGAAGAGTAATCCAGCAGAGTCGTTAATGCAATAACCCTTTTGGAAGCGCCCTGTAACCTCGGCGATTTCCGCAGGCTGAATTGATGGCAAGCTGGAGGGAAAATCGAAATTGAACCAAATTTTTTGAAACACGATCGGAGTTGCAACAATGTCCACTTATCTGGTGACCGGCGGAGCAGGATTTATCGGCTCCAACATTATTGATGAACTCGTCCGGCGCGGCCAGACGGTTCGCGCGCTGGACAATCTTGCCACGGGCCACATCGAAAACCTCGCAGCGGTGCGGCAAAAGATCCAGTGGCACGAGGCTGACATCCGGGACCTTGAAGGAATTCGGCCTGATTTCGAAGGCGTGGATTATGTGATTCACCTTGCGGCCATTCCGTCAGTCCCGCGATCAGTTGCAGATCCTCTAACCTCCAACTCCGTTAACATTGATGGCACATTGAACGTTCTGCTGGCGGCGCGCGACGCCAAAGTAAAGAGGGTGGTGTTAGCGGCGTCTTCGGCGGCCTATGGTGACCATCCTGCGCTTCCGCGGGTTGAATCCCAGGAGCCGTGTCCGCTCTCCCCGTATGCCTTGACCAAACTCACCGGCGAGTATTATTGCAAAATCTTCACTCAGGTCTATGGTCTGGAGGCGGTTGCGCTGCGTTACTTCAATATCTTCGGGCCGCGCCAGAGTCCAGACTCGCCCTACTCGGGTGTTCTGTCACTTTTCATCTCCGCCTACATGGAGGGAAAGACTCCAACCATCTTTGGTGATGGTGAGCAGTCACGCGACTTCACTTTTGTCGAAAACACCGTCGACGCGACGCTCCGCGCCTGCACGGCCCCGGACGCCCCCGGAAAAGTGATCAATGTGGGCACGGGCGAGCGCCACACCTTGAATGAAACCATCCAAATACTGAACACTATTTTCAGCACTCAGATTATTCCCCTTTACGATGCGCCGCGAACGGGCGACGTCCCGCATTCACACGCAGACATCTCCCGTGCCCGCAAGGTGCTGGGCAATGAGCCCAAAGTGCGGTTTGAAGAAGGTTTGAAGAAAACGGTCGCATGGTTCCAAACCCGTTCCGCATCCTGACGGCGGCTCCGCCCGTGTGTGATGAAATTGAGGAGGCGGCCCTGACGCAGCTCGGCAATATCTATGAAAATCGGCGCGAGTTCCGTGCCTTAGCGAAAGAGGATGGGCGATGAAGATCGGCATTGCAGGTCTCGGATACATCGGGGAAGTCCACTTGAAAGCTGCTGAACAAATTCCGGAAAGCCAGGTGGTCGCCTGCGCAACCTCCCGCGCGGAAGAGATCCGGCGGCGCTTCCCCGGGCTTCGCGTTCACCCCACTTATCAGGACTTGCTCAATGATGCGGACCTTGAGGCCGTGGCCATCTGCGTTCCCACTTTCCTGCACGAGCAGTACACGCTGGCGGCATTGGGAAAAGGCCTCCACGTCCTGTGCGAAAAACCAATGGCCCTGGAGCCGCAAGCGGCAGGCAACATGGTGGCGGCGGCGAGGAGTTCCGGCAGGATTCTGATGATTGCCCAAGTGCTCCGGTTCTGGCCGCAATACGTTCGCATCAAGCAACTCGTTGAGTCCGGAGCAATCGGCACGGTGCAGACCGTGGCAGCCAGCCGGCTGGCAAAGTCTCCGCCGCGGGATACGTGGTTCCACGACCCGGCAAAAAGCGGTGGGTGCCTGCTGGATCTGCAAATCCACGACGTGGACTTTATCCACTGGCTCCTGGGCGCCCCGGACCATGTACGGACTTACGGCATCCAATCCGCATCAGGCTGCTGGGACCATGTTTTTACCACCTTGTCCTATCCTGGAGCCATCGCAACCGTCGAGGGCAGTTTCCTGATGCCGGATTCAAGGCCGTTTACTTCAGCCATTCGCGTTGCGGGGACCAAAGGCTCCATCGAGTACGAATTCAAAGTGGGCACCAACGTCCAGGATAGAGATGAAGCTTCCCACCACTTCCGGCTTTATAAGGCCGGCGCCGAAAGCAGCGAGCCTGCAGCCGAGACTGAAGATGCCTACGTCGCGCAGCTTCGGTACTTCGCCCGATGCGTTGAACACGGGCAGGACCCGGAGATCTGTTCGCCTGATGAATCCTGCAGCGTGATGAAGGTGATGGAAGCTTCACGGCAATCCGCAGAAACGGGGCAAACCCTGGCGCTGGAACTTTGAAAAGCGCTGGATGGGAAACTGGAACTCCGCGGCGAAAGATTTCCAAGGTGTGTCAATCAGCCGTTTGACTC
>JBJKQZ010000397.1:0-3774 GCA_046704865.1 Terriglobia bacterium | reverse complement strand
GTCAGGATGGAGCCGGCGGCGGAATGCAATACGTCCAGCCGAACCAGCCGGCGCCAATGGGCTACGAGGTTTCGCAATACATTTACGTGTACTTTGCGGGGCCAGAACTTGGCGACGTGACGCAACTGGGCGAAAGAGAGGCGGCGGTGATTGAAGCCTTGCGGAAGGCCGGCGCTGTCCCCGCAAGCCCCAGCCTTGCCGGCCGTATTTACCCCTCGCAGTCGCAGGCGGCCATGGTGGTTTACACCATCAAGGATTCTGACCGTTATGAGCGTGAGGCGCTGCAACAGGCGCTTCAACGCGCGCGGGAGGCGGCCCATGACGTTGCCCGCACCATGCAGGTCCACATTGTCAGGCTGGACAGCGTGAGAACAGGATTCCTGGCGCGCGCCTACCCGATGAGGAACGGGCTTGCGCCACTCGAAGGGCTGCCGTACCGGTTCTACTCTCCGACAAGTGATGAAGTGCAGATTTCAGCCAATGCCACGCTGAACTACATTTTCAAATAGCGGATGGCGTTGATGGTACAGATTTGGAGGCGCGGGGGAGAATCGAACTCCCGCATAAAGGTTTTGCAGACCTCTCCCTTACCACTTGGGTACCGCGCCGGGAAGATTGGAGCGGGAAACGGGATTCGAACCCGCGACTTCGACCTTGGCAAGGTCGCACTCTACCACTGAGTTATTCCCGCTTGAATCCTGAAAACTCAACTTACTGAAAAATTATAGAAAGCGGCGGGGTGCCGTGTCAAGCGACGGAAAACGACGGTGAAGGCTGCTTTGAGGGGTTAGTGTCGTGTAACTGAAATAAACAACATAACTCCGCGCATCAACTTCATGCTGAGCAAAGCGAAGCATCCCAGCATTTGCCTGAAAGGAAATGCCGCGACCCTTCGCTGCGCTCAGGGTGACAGTCCATCAACATTGTCAATTTTCTTTCGTTACACCACGCTAGTCATTGTAAAGCAGCAAATCGCCGCCCGTGCGTGAGAGAAACCACAGCCAGAGGAAATCAGGAAGCTTCGCGCGCGGTTTCCGAGGTTCCGGTGCGAAGATTCAGGCAGGCGATCTCCGGCGGGCAGCCCACGCGAACGGGCAACAGGACTTTGCCGATGCCGCGGCTCACGTAGATCTGTGTGCCGTCCAGCCGGTTCCAGCCGGATATAAAACGCTTGCCCAGTTTTGACCGGGTGTAGAGCGCTCCCACCACCGGAAGCCGGACCTGCCCGCCGTGCGTGTGGCCGGAGAGCACCAGGTCAATGTGGTGCTCCGCTGCCATGCGGATTCCCACGGGGTTATGGCACAGCAGGATCTTGGGATCGCGCGCCGGCACGTGCCGCATGCCTGCCTCAAGATCATCAGCGCTCCACCAGAGGTCGTCCACTCCCACCAGCCACAGCCGCGCGTGGCCAGATTGCACGGCATAGTGGGAATTGCGCAGCACATGAATGTGATGAGCCTCAAGCGCGCGAGTCATCTCATCCGCGTCAACCTGGAAGTCATGGTTGCCCAGGACGGCAAAGACTCCCAGCCGCGCCCGCAGCCGGCCCAGCACCTGCGCCACAGGCCAGATGTACGTGGGAGAAAAAGTGACGTAGTCACCGGTGAGCGCAATCAGATCGGGCTCAAGCTGATTGGTCATCCTGACGGCGCGCTCAACGTCTTCAAGCGGCGTGTAAAGACTGTGGTGAATGTCTGTCAATTGGACAATGCGCAAGCCATCCAGTCCCGCATTCAGGCGGCGGATGTGGATGTCCATTTCAGTGATTTCCGGATCCGGAGAAACGGGTGCGGGTGAAAGCGGCGGAGCGGCGGAGAGTGAGAGCGTAATCAGCCCTCGACGTCTAGCACGCCCCCTCGATACCAAATGTGTCCTCATAGTTTATCCCGACGCTAGTCAGCAGGAGCCTTAATGGCTCTAAATAAAAATAATCGCAGCCTTAGCTGCACTTAACTTTCCCGTGCTCTTCCAGGATTTCTGAAAAGACATCAAGCATGGCCTCATGGATCAGGCCGTTTGACGCGAAAATCTCATCCCGGTGCAGCGAGAAGGGCCCACCGGCCAGGTCCGTAACTCGGCCTCCGGCTTCGGTCACCAGCAGCGAGCCGGCAGCCTTGTCCCAGGGATTCAGCTTCAGTTCCCAGAAGCCTTCAAAACGGCCCACTGCCACCGAGCAAAGATCGATGGCCGCGGCGCCCGCCCGGCGGATTCCGTGTGAAAGGTGCGTGAGCTTGAAAAAGAACTGGAGGTTCAGATCGTGGTTGGATGCAAAAGGTGGAAAACCGGTTCCCAGAAGGCTCTCAGCAAGGTCGGTGGTCGGCGACACTGTGATGCGCTGGTTATTGAGATAGGCGCCGGAGCCGCGTTCCGCCGCGAAAAGCTCTCCGCGATTCGGGTCAAAAACCACTCCGGCAATCACTTCATCACGATAGGCCAGGGCCAGCGTGACGCAATAAACCGGGAACCCATGCGCGAAATTCGTGGTACCGTCCAGCGGATCGACGTACCAGCAATAGTCCGAACCTGTGTCCTTGCCGCCGCCTTCTTCCGCCACAATGGCGTGGTCCGGAAAGTGTTGACGAAGGCGCTCGATGATCATGGCCTCAGAACGACGGTCGGCTTCTGTAACGATGTCCGACTTCCGCTTATAAGTGATTTCGTGGGGCTGCCTGGAAAGCTGGGCAAGCAAAGCCCCGGCTTCATTGGCAATATCTACCGCTACATCCAGATAATTTCCCATATTATTTATTTGATGCCTTTACTCGAAACTATTATTCAAAATCCTGATCAATGAAATCATCTCTGCGCAGTCATTGCCGCGCAGCAGCCAGCACCTGCTTTTGGCCTTCGCCTTCAACCCAGACCGCGCCGTTTTCAAAGTACTCTTTTTTCCACACCGGTACCACCTGCTTCAGGCGGTCGATGAGATACTGGCAGGCTTCAAAGGCGGGCCGGCGATGCGCTGCGGTCACTACGATAGCGACACTGATCTCGCCAATTTCCAGTTTTCCAACGCGATGAACGATTCCAACGGCATTGATGGCGAATTTCTCTTTGGCTTCCGCGCCAATTTCTTCCATCTTGCGGATGGCCATGGGCTCGTAAGCCTCGTACTCCAGGTAGAGCGTCTTTTGCCCGTTCGAATGGTTGCGAACGACCCCTTCAAACGTTACCACCGCGCCGTCCGAACCGGTCTGAAGCGCTCTTGCAAGCTCCGAACTTTTGATTTCCTCTCCGGTGATCCGGTAGAGATTTTCGTCCACTCCGCCGCTGACTGGAGGCATAAAAGCAACCTCATCACCTTCGTGCAGAACCGCTAAAGGCCCTGCAATCTGCTGGTTAACGGCAAAAAGCAGAGAGCCTGCCAGTTCGCCGAGGCGAGGGAACCGCTCTTCGTAATGCTGACGCAGCTTCTGGAGATTTTCACCCTCTCCAATTTCAACTTGCTCTTCACGAAGCCCCGTCAGGTCGTGCGTCAGTCCAAAAAACAAGACTTTAATTCTCATTAGAATCCTGGCGCATCTTTTTATTATACACCTTCAGGGAAGGGCAGACGCCTTTGACCCCTGTGAAAGCAGGGGAAATGCCTTGATAGGCTAAAGTGCTACGCTATCCCCGGGCGAGAGCGTGTTGAAGCGCGGCCTCAAGATCAGGGAACTGGAAAGCGAATCCGGAGTCGAGAAGCCGTTTGGGATGAACGCGCTGGCTGGCGAGAAGAAGCGCATCGGCCATCTCTCCAAAAATCAGGCGCACTACGGGTCCGGGCATAGAAAG
>JBJKQZ010000396.1:0-2881 GCA_046704865.1 Terriglobia bacterium | reverse complement strand
GGAGGGTCCGGCCATCCCCTGGAACGCCGGGCGACCTGGCCTGTTTTGCATTCATTTTACAAACAGACCGAAACCTCCATCTCACCAGCCCCGTCCATAGAGAGTCGGAAAGAGCAGTTTTCATAGGATTTCTGGTCCATGGAACAGAACAGGCAGCCAATGCCCAGGCATCAACACTCAACTCTCAGCTTTCAGGCTTTTGCCCCGGTTTTACCTTGGGTCTTGAATGTGGAATTATGAATCTTGAATCCGCTGTGGAGGGTCCCTGTGGAGCGAGGGGGCATTCTCAGATAGCGGGGGCGCCGTCCCGACGCGCCACTCTGGATTTATGTGAGGAAACACGCACCCCCTCCTGCCCGGCTGCAGCCGACAGGGAAGGCGGCGGGTTATATTTCGCGGCGGCAATGCCTGATGATGCGAGCAGACCTTCACCGCCGGGTTGGATAAGATTTCAACAGGCATCTGTTCCGGCAGGACCGGAGCGCCAGCTACCAGATTGCGGAAATAACAGACTTGATCGCGTGGCTGATCAGCACATGGCCTGGCAGGTGCGGGCCAAGCAGAAACAGTGCAACGACCACTCCGATTGCGACAGCGAGCACGCCCAGTTTGCTGCGTCTCGAGTGCCATTCCTGCTGGTCATACTGGTCTTCCTGTTCATCTCGTGTACCATAGATCATCATCAATTCGCCCGATTTCTCAAGTCGTATCGCCATCTTCCCCTCCCCGTTTTCAAACCGTCCCTGGCGATGCTTCAGGGACTTTTCGCGTTCAAGTCGTAAAACCGCATCCGCTCCGGGCAAATCTTTGGAGCGTCCTCAGCTTCCTGTGCTCTGCACCCTGTTTACCAGATTGCCGTCAGGACAGACCTGAAAGCATGAGTGACCGTCGTCCAGGGCAGCAGCGCCTGCGGACCCATGAAGAGCACTCCGGTCACCAGCAAGGCCAAAAGCAGCCACAGGCCCGGCTGGATATATTTCTTCCATTCTTTGGCCTTTTCAGGCTCATCCGCTTGGCCGCGAATGAATATCAGTCCGCCTGATCTTTCCAATCGTATTGCCATTCCAAGCCTCCCCCCTCCGTGTGGTTCCGCTGAATCCCGCATCAACATTCTCATCAAGGCGTGGAAAACCCCTCCCGTTACGGGCCGGTCTTCTGAGCGTCCTTAACTTGCTTTGCCGGACGTCACGGTTGACCCTCATCAGGAGTGCAGCTCCAGGCGCCAGGTGTTTTCCTGAAGGTCCTCTGATGAAGACCTGTGCGCGCCCCGGCACCCGGAAAACCCATGGCGTTCTGGTCTGGAAGTCCGAACTCCCCTTTCAGATCAAGGAAATGGTAACCGGGAATGCCAAAAAATATAATCGGGCGGGAACACCAAAAGCAGTCTGCAGACACCCGAATCTGTTTAGGGCCTTTGCCGGAGGTGGTTCGCAAAGTCTTGCATGTTATGGAAAATAAAGGTCAAGTAGTGCCTGGGCAGTTATTGCACAGTCGGCTCAGCGCAGACGGAGTGATGTGGGAGGCCGAAAAAGCTGCGGCGCGCGTGCCTGCTCGCCGCGCAGGAAAGCTAGTGGGTTGCGGTTGATTTTGCTGATGAAGGGCCGACGGAGGAATGTTCTTCCAGCTTGCCGGCGGAGCAGTACTGGCCGTTTGCGGGGCGGTAGCCTGACGTCAGCGCTTCACCCTGGGCCTGCATTTTGCCCGGCCTGCGTCCGAACAGCACGTTTCCGCTGCAGTAATAGAAGCCTGAGTCCTTCCGCACCCAGACCCGCACCCCGGAATCCAGCGGCGGGTCCTTCTGGAAGAGCGCGGAAATCGCTTTTACGACCGGCAGATTGCCCGAAGCCTTCAGACCCTGCTGGAACCAGCCGGTATACACCAGAACGATGATGCTGAACAGCGCAATCACCGCAGGAATCAGCGGGGAAGCGCCCAGGATAAAATGGCGGGAAGCGCCGCGTTTCCGCTCGCGGCTGCCGGGAGCGCCCGTCGACCAAAAGGGCAGATCGGGTTCAGAACTGCGGATAACCTTCTTCCCATCGCCCGGCGCGTTGGTTTCGTGATGATTATTTCCCTGGGAACTCATCCCGCCTGTCCTTCATTGAAAATCGCTCGCAGCACGACTCTATCGACACGGTCTTTGCATGATAAAAAGCCCGGGGCTACTCTACGCAGCCCTCAACAGTCCAACCAGTTTTTAAGAGGAACAAATCCCCGCGCCTGCCGCACATGTTTAGTTGGTTCTGATCAGCCGAATCGGGACCGGTGACCCTGCCGCGGCCACAAGGGAGCCATTGCTTCCGCTGCCGCCTCCGCCCGGCGTGCCTCCACAGTAGGTGGCGTTCAGAATGACCACATCAATGGCTTTCTGGCTCGCACCCTCCGCCTGCGTTATAAACACCTGGAGATAGCCCACCACATCGACGACGCTCCCGCCGGGAGACAACGCTTCTCCGCCATAGACCGGAACGGTGACAACTGAAGGACTTTCGCTGTAGTCGTAGAAGACCTTTCCTCTCAGTGCGGTGTTCGGGTTGTTGCTTCCACCCGTGATGGCGAAAGGAGGTCCGACGGAGGTATCAATCGAGTCCTGGCCCTGGCCGAGGCCGTCGCCGTTAGCGTTGATCAGAGTTTCCACTCCCTGCCTCACCGGCCCTTCGTTGGCGCCGTTGGCTGTCGTGAGCGTATCTCCGCAGGCAAAAATCTTGGATGTGCACTCGACAATGTGCTGCCGCAAGGCGCTGCCGCTCGAGGGAGGCGCGCCGTCGAATCCCACCAGATACCACTGGCTGGGCGCGGCAACGGTATGCAACTGCCAGGGCATGCCAATGATTCCCGCCGGATAGGTTCCGGGGTTTTCGATTGCGCCTGTTGAGGGATT
>JBJKQZ010000395.1:0-3363 GCA_046704865.1 Terriglobia bacterium | reverse complement strand
CGACCACTATGTCCACGTGCTCTGCCCGGGACAGCGGGAAGCCGCCTATTTTATTTCACCACCTGCCGGCGGAACGGCGGATGTGGATGCGCGAGCCGCGGCGACCAATTCAAAAGCGCCTGAAAGCACATCGCTGAATCCTGCCGCGTCTGAGATGGAACTGCGGAATATGGTCTCAGAAGCGGACCAGATGCGGTCAAGCGGCCGTTTTAATGAGGCCACCGAACTCCTGCGCAGAGCCACCAAGCTCGACCCGAGGAATGGTGATCTCCACCGCGAACTGGGAATTACCTTTCTGATGATCCATGACTGGGAGCGTGCGCGCGTGGAGATGCTGGAAGCGGTCCGCCTTGAACCTGAGAGCGTCGAAGCTCATAGCGGGCTGGCGTACGCTCTTGAAAAACTTGGCGACCTGGATGAGTCCCTCAAGGAATACCACATCTGCACGCAGATGGACCCGCATGACACTTCCTACCGCGACCATTATGTGGAAGTCCTGGGCTTGCTCTACGCAGCAAAGGCGCAGAAAAAACATTAGCCCGGCTGCCCGCTGCCATTTCTGAAGTTTTAATCTGAAGACATGCGAGAGGAGACTTCGCGGCGGCTCGTCACGTTCAAGCTTTTGCCGAACCTTGCGCGACCGCGAGAACTGCTCCCAGCACCTGAAGCGCCCGCTCGCACCCGGCGCGGTCAACATCGTAGTGTGTAACCATCCGGAAGGTTGTGCGGTTTGTAGCGTTGGCCAGGACGCGGTGGGCAGCAAGTCGGTTCGAAATTTCCTTAGCCGTGAGGCCGCTTCCAGAAACATCAAAGAACAGGATGTTTGTTTTGACCTTGGACGGATCAATTTGTATGCCGGGAATTGCAGCAAGCCCCTCCGCCAGGAGTTTTGCATTCACATGATCGATGTGGAGGCGTTTTGGGCTTTCTTCAAGCGCCACCAGTCCAGCGGCGGCTAGAACGCCTGCCTGCCGCATACCACCGCCCAGCATTTTGCGGACCAGGCGCGCTTCTTCAATAAAGGCCTTGCTGCCCACCAGCATGGAACCCACAGGCGCTCCAAGGCCCTTGGAGAGGCAGAACATGATGGAATCGAATTTTTGCGTCACTTCGATGACGGAACGGCCGAGCGTTACGGCGGCGTTAAAGATGCGCGCGCCATCCAGGTGCACCGGCAGACCGGCGGCGTGGGCGCCATCACAGATCGCATCCGAAACCTCAAGCGGGTAGACCGAACCGCCGGCGAGATTGGAGCTGTTTTCGATCTCAATCAATCCCGTAACAGAATAATGATCACTGCGGAAGCGAATCTCGTGTTCAATCTGCTCCCAGCTCATAATGCCGGAGTCAGCGAGGATCGTCCGTGGAACAACGCCGGAAAAGGCCCCCATCATTCCCATTTCATGATTAAAGACGTGCGCGCGTGCTTCACAGACTACTTCCTGCCCAGGCCGCGTGTGAACCTTGATCGCCGCCTGATTCCCCATGGTGCCCGATGGCACAAAGAGTGCCGCTTCCCGGTTAAATATTTCCGCCGCCCGCTCCTGGAGCCGGTTCACGGTGGGATCTTCACGATAAACGTCATCGCCCACTTCGGCTTCAGCCATCGCGCGTCGCATGGCCGGGGTTGGGCGCGTCACCGTATCACTGCGCAGATCAATAATTGATTGGGACATATAATCTTTCCTGCTCCGATTTTGATCAGGATGCTATGCCACGATAAATTCCTGAAAGATTTCGTTTGAAACAAGCAACGATTTATCTGCAAGCCGTATTCGTCCGCCGATTCGTTCAAGCCAGCCATCACGTTCAAGGGATTCGATGCCGGACGACCACCGTTTAACCCGTTCCGCGCCCCAGCGATCTTCGGCCTCCGCCAAATTGATGCCTTCCATTTGTCGCAAACCCAGAAAGAAGAATTCCTCTACCTGTTCATTGGCGGTTAAACGGTGGTGCGCGCAAATAGGCGATTCGCCGCGATCCAAACGGCTTTCATATTCTTCCACCAGCGTTGCGTTTTCCCACCGCGACCGCCCGTCCGAAGAGTGCGCGCCCGCGCCAAGGCCGACGTAAGGCATCAGCTGCCAGTATTTGCGATTATGCAGGGACTCGCGCCCCGGAAGAGCAAAAATTGAAATCTCATACTGAACATATCCCGCCTGTGCGAGAACCTGGCGTGCCTGCCCGTACGCGTCCGCAACAAAATCCTCGTCGGGCAGCTTATCGGCATGGTAGCGAACTCCGTGCTTCAAAACTTCGCTTCCCAGGCGGCTTTTTTCGTCGATTTCAAAGAGGTACACCGAAACGTGCTCAGCCCGCAATTCAATGACCGATTGCAGTGACAATTCCCACGACAATTGTGACTGGTGCGGCAGCCCCGCAATCAGATCCAGGCTGATATTCTCAATCCCCTGATCGCGCGCGTCCATAACCAGCAGCCGTGTATCCTCTGCGGAATGCAACCGTCCCACCGCTCGCAGCTCAGCATCCGCAAAGGACTGCCCGCCAATGCTGAGCCGGTTTATTCCAAGCGCAAGCGCCTGCCTGAGGAAATTTTTGTCCGCGGAACCGGGCGTTTCTTCCATAGTGAATTCGGCAGCGGAAGCAACTCGGAAGCGCCGATGAAGGTCGGCGATAATTTGACTCAACCGCTCCCCGCCCAGCAGCGACGGGGTTCCACCTCCAAAATAAACCGAGTCAACAGGAGTTTCCAGCAAATGATCTGCAACATCGGAGGACGCGTAAAAGCCCGGGAGGCGCTCAATTTCTTGAGTAAGGGCATGGCAGTAACGATCATAAATGTCGCTGCGGGCCACGCGGGAGCTGAAGTTGCAGAAGCTGCACTTTGATGCGCAGAAAGGAAACTGGATGTAGAGGCCCAGCGTATCCATGTTTAATCCGAAACGAGTTTCACGTGCAGATCACGACGGCGCGGACCGTCAAACTCACAAAAGTAGACCCCTTGCCAGCGTCCCAGCAGCAGCCTGCGATTTTCAATCAGCAGCGGTCGCGTGGCGCCAATGATCGTGGCTTTCAGATGCGAATCACAGTTTCCGTCATTGTGGTGATAATCGGAGTTTGAAGGCGCAAGTTTCTTGAGAAAATCGGCGATGTCCTGGCGCAGCCCGGGATCGTAATTCTCGTTGATCAGGATCGCAGCACTGGTGTGCGGAACAAAAACGTGGCACTGCCCGCTCTCGATTCCCGATTTCTCAATCAGATCTTGGATCTGGCTCGTAACGTCCTTGAACTCAACGCGGGAATTGGTTTCAATGTGCAATGTGTGGCGCTGGTTTCGGGGTTTTTCCGGCACCGTAGCCTTGGCAGCCTGTTCTGACATTATTCTCTCCTCTGCGCCTTCTT
>JBJKQZ010000394.1:0-2896 GCA_046704865.1 Terriglobia bacterium | reverse complement strand
CATTTCCGGTGGAACACAATTTCAGAGCCCCCGGGCAGCCACCATTCGCAGATTCATTGCCGCGACCTCCCGCCTTCACTGACCCGCGGTTGATCGAGACCCGCAATTAAGGGTGGCGACTCATTCTCCGGGGATGAAGGGCAAATCATGCGGGATAACCTCCGCAGCCTCCGCGAAGACCTGTTCCTGGCCCTGGACACGCTCCGAGATCACAAGTTTCGTTCGTTCCTCACCGTTCTGGGAGTCCTGATTGGGACCACAACCGTTATTGCCGTGGCCGCCATCATCACCGGGCTCCACAGCCAGCTCATCCAGACCATGGAGCAATATGGCTCGCAGACAATCTGGGTCTACAGGTATGAATTCTCGGTAGGAACCCGCCGCACGCAGGAAGAGCGAATGCGAAAGCCCATGACTTATGAGGACGCCGTTGCTATCCGGGATTACTGCCCTGATGTTGAGCGGGTCTCGGTTGAGATTTATCCGCAAGGCTTTATTCCCGTCGCCAAATACAGGGGGCAGGAGATGGCGGGTGTCCAGTTTCTTGGCGCCACTCCGGAGGATTTTGCGATCAATAACTCCTCGTTCGTGGACGGCCGTCCCTACACGGAAGTTGAGAACATTCATCGTCGTAATGTCGCGGTCATCGGCGCCGATGTTGCCAGCACTTTGTTCGAGGGCAGAGATCCCATTGACAAGGAATTCACAGTGGGAGGGAACAGCTTTCAGATTATCGGCGTACTCGGCAAGCGGTTGGGGGTCCTGGGTTACAGCGGAAATGACCGTACCATCTATATTCCGTACCATACGTTCCGAAAAATCTACCCTTCCGCAAAAGAGAACCTTATCCTGGCCATGGCCTATCCCAGGCGACTGACGGAAGCCATGGATGAAATTATCGCAGCCCTCCGCACGACGCGGCGCCTGAGGCCCGACCAGCCCAACAATTTTGGGATGTCCACAGCAGAATCGATTATCCGGCAATTCAACCAGATCACGGGAGCTGTAGCCCTGGTAATGGTGGCAATTTCCTCCATTGGATTGCTGGTGGGCGGAATTGGCGTTATGAATATCATGCTGGTGTCCGTCACCGAGCGCACACGCGAGATTGGCATTCGTAAGGCGGTGGGTGCGCGCCGTCAGGACATTACCTGGCAGTTTCTGCTGGAAGCGATGACCCTGACCGGATCGGGCGGATTGATGGGAATTTTTCTCGGTTATCTGCTCAGCTTTGCCATCCGGGCAATCGTGCCGAACCTCCCTGCCTCGGTGCCGCTGTGGTCGGTTGTTCTCGGATTTATGGTTTCGCTCAGTGTCGGATTGTTCTTCGGAATCTGGCCTGCCATGAAGGCTTCACACCTGGATCCCATTGTCGCCCTTCACCATGAATAGGTGTGCCAGTCCATGTTGGCTGCCTGGGAATATACGCCATCGGCTTGTCACCGTTCGGGCTGGCACTCAATAAACAATCGTGAAGTTGCCATCGGGGCTGGTGTAGACGCTGGGCAGGCCCCACACCGGCACGCCGGGAGCGTGGCCCACGGCGCCGAGCGTCTGGCCTGACTTGCTGAAGAGTTGCCAGGCGAGCGAGCCGCCTTGCTTCCAACCGGTGCCTTCCGTCCAGGCCAGCAGAACGTCGCCATGGGAATTGGCGGCCACGGCGGGATGCTTGCGGTCATTGCTCTGGCCGGGCGCCGAGAATGAGGATGAGAGCTGGAAGGTCTGTGGGTTGATCCGGTCGAAGTAAACCTCGCCCGCTTTTTCCCACGCGGCCAGTACGCGCTGATCGCCCTGGCTGAGGTATGCAGTGCTCATGGGGCAGGCGTTCAACCGCCAGGCGGAGACTTCGCTTGCCCGGAACGTGCGGCCACGGTCCGTTGAGACTAGCAGCGTCATGTTGCGATGGATGTTTTCCGCGGCGGCGCGGTAGAGAACAAACAGCGCGCCACTGTGGTCAACAAAGGCGCGCATGCCGCAGCAGCCGCAGGCGCCGAGAGCCGCAGGAGAAACAGGAACTTCACGCGCAAACTTTCGGCCGCCGTCCGTGGAACGCGCCAGGTAAACGCGGCGATTCGCTTCACCGGGCGTTTTGCCCATGGCGTGCCACACCACGTAGACATCGCCCTTTTGATCGGCGGCAACGGACAACCCGCCGTCGAGTCCTTTAGCGTACTGCACCAGATTGCGTTGCGGCGTAAAGGCCGTGCCCCCGGCATCAAGATGGGAAAAGAGCAGAGGAGTGGAACCGTCCGGGCCGCGCGGACTCGCCTTATCCGAGCCAAACCAGACCACGTCCACGTGCCCGTCTGCGCCCACTGCCATCTGCGGCCCACGCACCGTGCCCACCGCAAGCGCGCTTCCCGGCTGGCTGTTCACTCGAATGGGTTTTGAGAAGGCCTCCGCGCCCGGCGCCCGCCGGACGTACTCGATGTTGCCCGCAGCGGCATCACCCGTAAAGTAGATCATGTGGAGCACGCCGCGCGAATCCACGGCCGTCTGCGGCTGGATGCCGCCGCCCGGCGTCCGCATCAGCTCCACGCGGGGAAGCCGCGGCGTTTGCGCGGTTTCTGAATAGACCAGCGCCGTGGCCGTGACCAGGGCAAAGGCAACCGTCAACAGGATGTTCAGGCGAGATTTCATGGGCATCGGCCTCCGCGCGCTTACTTCTTTTTCGGCGGCTGCGAAGGCCGCATCTCAATCCGGCTGGCAAGGGCCGTCTTGGGAAATTTGTAAAGGTCCACCACGGCCTTGGCGATGTCGTCGCCCGTCAGCTTCCAGGAGGTGCTGGGCTTCGATCCTGGCGCCGCGCCAAAATCCGTGTCCACGCTGCCCGGCATGATGTAGCTGACGCGGATGCCGTCATGCCGAATGTCCTGCATCATGGCTTCGCTGAACC
>JBJKQZ010000393.1:0-2893 GCA_046704865.1 Terriglobia bacterium | reverse complement strand
AGCCCTTCCCGGGGAAAGCGCTCTGCGCGTTAGACCATCGCAATGGCCCGGATGGGCGAGCCGGAACCCTTGCTTATCTTCAATGGCAGCGCTATAAACAGGAAAAAGTCCGGAAGCTCATTCAAGCGCGTCAGGTTCTCGATAATCAGGACCTGGTTTTCCAGCACCTTTCGGTGGATATAATTGCAGGCAAGTGCGGCGGGCGGATCGGGCGAAAGGGAATCGACGCCGATGGCGGCGATCGATTTGCTGACCAGATATTCCGCAGCCTCCATGCTCACTCCGGGCCAGTCGTTCAAGTAGCGCCGGTTGTCCGGACGAAGCCCCCAGTGTTCCGACCATCCAAAATTGAAAAGCACAATGTCTCCCGCCTGGATGTCGCCGTGTTGCGCTTCCCAATCCTGAATGAAATGCGCGGAGATGTAATCGCCCTCTTTCAAGCCCTGGCAGTCGAGGCGCACGCCGCGCCCCACCAGGTGGTTTGGAGCGATCTGCTCGATGGTCTTGTGCGCCTCCGGATTCGCGTCGGTCACAAAGTGCGCGGGAGCGTCCACATGCGTTCCGTTATGTTCATTCATCACCAGTTGATAGGTGAGCGCCCGGTCGCCATGCCAGTAGGAGCCCCAGACGTCGTGGAAGAATTTTGAATGGGTGGGGAAGTTGGGCATGTGCTCTTCGAGAGTCTGGCTCAGGTCCACCACGCGCGCGTGTTGCAAGGCGGGAATCAAAGTTGACAGGTCCATGCTTGGCATTCCTTTCGATAAGTGCATTCGCTTCTGGCAGGCTGGAAATCTAGTGTGAATCTTCGTGATTTCCAGGCCGAAAAGCAATCGCCGCAAATTTGGCAACCGTTTCGCGCGGAATCAACCGCTGCACAACCACTCCCAGCTTGTTGAGCAGCCTTGGAACCACCAGCCCGCCGCCGTTGTCAAGCGTCTTGAGCGCATCATCGACCACCTCATCCGGATCCTGCAGGCCGCCGGGAATTTTCCGCAATCCGTAATTGCCCGCCTCAAAAAAGTTGGTGCGCGTCCCGCCCGGGCAAAGCGTCACCACACGGATTCCATGCGGGCGCACCTCTTCGGCAAGGCCCATTGAGAAGCTTGTCACAAAGGCCTTGGTTGCCGCGTAAGTAGCTGTGTAGGCCAGGGGCTGGAAGCTTGCCGTGGACGAGACGTTGATAATCGCTCCCGCTTCGCGTTCCACCATGGCCGGCAGCAATAGATAAGTCAATTCAGCTAAGGCGTTAATGTTCAAGCGGACCATGGCCATCTGCCGCTCGAGCGGAAGCTTCCAGAACTCTCCACGGCCCCCGAAAGCGGCGTTGTTCACCAGAAGACTGATTTCAAGATTGCGCTGCTTGAGGCTGTCAACAAGCTGCGGCGCCGCGTCCCGTACGCTGAGGTCGGCGGCTATCACTTCCACCTGAATTGAATGCTCGCGCGCCAGGCCGGCGGCCATCTGGTGCAGCTTGTCTTCTGACCGGGCCGTCAGCACAAGGTTGTGCCCGCGGCGGCCAAGTGCCCGCGCAAAGCATTCGCCAATGCCGCTGGATGCTCCGGTAATCAGTGCGTAGCCATCTTTAGGCATTCTATTTTTTGGGTTTCCCACGCTTTATCTTACGACGGGCTGCCACTTTGGCACCAGCGGGAGGCCGCCTGGAGTAATCCGGATTGCGATGACGCGTTCCTGTCTCCATCAGCTTTTCTGCCTCGGCGCGGGTTGCGATTCCGCCGCGAGCGCCGACTCCCGTGCAATTCAGCCCGGCCATGGCGTTGGAAAAGTCCATGATCTGCGCGATGGGCCAGTTCTGGAGCACGCCGTAGGCAAACGCCCCGTGGAAGATGTCGCCTGCGCCGGTGGTGTCCACCGTCTCAACAACGAATCCCGGCGAATAGTAAAAACGTCCACCGCTGTACATCAGCGCGCCGTCGCGGCCCAGCGTCATTCCCGGAGCGCGGATTTTGTACTCGCGTGCCATGTATTCCAGCACGCGGAAAGGATCGTTGTGTCCGGTAACGGCGGGCAGGAAATTGGCGGATGCAATAAGGTAATCAATCAGGGGAAAGATCTGTTCCACTTTCTTATAAACAGTATCCAGGTCTGCCACCACGGGAATTCCGGCCTTGCGCGCCCACTTGGCGGCCTGGGCGCACGCGTCGGAATCGCATCCGTCGAGATGCAGGATTCTGGCTGAAGTAATGGCCTCCGGTTTCAATTCCTGAGGCTTCACGGCCAGGCGTTCGTCACGGTCCCAGAAAACGGTCCGTTCGCCGGTGGCGCGGTCAACGATGATCAAGCCAAACTGGGTGGCGGCTCCGCGGGCGACGGTTGTGTACTGCACATCAACGCCTTCGTCGCGCAGGCTCTGGAGTTGGAAGGTCCCGGCTTCGTCGTCGCCGACCTTTCCAATGTAGCGCGTCTGCATGCCCAGCCGCTGGCAGGCCACCAACGCCGTGGCCACCTGGCCGCCCGCCTGCCGTGAAAGCGACACCACTCGCTCCTTGCCGCCGAGCGGCGGAAACTCCCGGACCATCAGCACGGTGTCGGTTGCATTCAGGCCCAGACCCACGATGTCTGTCTTGTTTCGTCGCACTTGTTTTCTCCCTGGAGCAAAAGATTGGATGCTATCGCCGAAAGTCTTTCAGCCGCAACAGAAATCTGCTGGCTTGATCGCGTCCGTGTCCCGGAAAGGGAACCTTTACGGTCGGCCTTCCGCTTTCCCTTCGCTGTCTTGCACATCATTTGGAATTCGAGTTAGGCCTTGCTTGTGGTATCTTGGGAAGTTGCGTGTTTCGGCACACCGTTCATCAGTGCGTTGCTGCGGGGCGTTGTTTCTATCTCACTGCAATTGAGTGTCAAGGAGCGCTTCATGGATAAAGTCAGAGTGGGT
>JBJKQZ010000392.1:0-4162 GCA_046704865.1 Terriglobia bacterium | reverse complement strand
CAGATGCTGGCTGAAACCCACTTGCTGGGCATGGTGGGCAAGGCGGAGCGCGGCGCCGAGGCGATTGCCGCGATCAAGGAATTCGGCGCAGTTTACCTGATGGCGGTGGGCGGCGCGGCATACCTTGTTTCGAAGGCGATTCGCGGCTCGCGCCTGGTAGCGTTCGGCGACCTGGGGATGGAAGCGATTTATGAATTCGAAGTGAAGGATATGCCGGTAACGGTGGCCGTGGACGCGCACGGAACAAGCGTGCACCAGACCGGACCTGAGGAGTGGCAGCAGCGCATTGCCAATATTCCGATACTGCAGTGAGGCAGGGAATAGGGAACAGGGTCACCGTTGATCGAGACTGCTGCTATTGGTTCCGTGCTCAATGTCAACCGATTATCAGCCAATCCTCACGGCCAGACACAAGCTTCCACTGTTCCCTAATCCCTGTACCCTGCCTTATCACTGCTTGCCGATGCGGAAGACGAAGCCGCCGGTGAATCCGACGCTGTTCTGCATGGTGGATCCGAACCCGGTGATAAAGTCGTTTGCGCCCAGGCGGAGAGCGAAGGCCGGGCTTACGTTGTACTCGCCGAGAAGCGCGCCCGAGATGGCATAAGTGCCGCCGTCCGGCCACATGCCCAGGGGAGTGCCGCCCACTCCGTTTGTGTCTCCCGAGAAATTACCCAAAGCGTATCCGCCCAGCCCGCGGACGGAGAGGGCGTATTTGGGGTGGAGCATGAACCGGTAGGTCGGGCCGATGAGAAAGTCATAATGGCTGATGGCAGGGCGGGTGATGGCGCTGTTGGTCACCTCGTTGAGGCCGACAAAAGGGGTTCCATAGTAGCCGCGCACGTCTGCGGTGACGCCCAGGTGCAGGTTGTAGTAGCGGGTGAGCCCTGTATCCCAAGCGTAAAGAGTAACTCGCTGAAGCGACTTGCCGGGCGTGAAGCGGAGGTACCCCATGCCCACGTAGGCTTCGTAAAGATGGGAGTAGGTGTCCTGGATGGCCTGCTGCCGCCGCTGCTCCCGCCGCATGCGGATGCGTTCCTGCACCGTCATCTCCTGCTGGGAGAGGCTGGGTGTCTGTTGCGCCTGGCTCTGGCCCTGGCTTTGCGCCGCGGTTTGAGAACTACTGCTGGAAGTCTGCGCCGGAAGGCTGGAGACGGCAGCCAACACCAGTCCCAGCAAAAAAGCAAGACGGACAAAAGAACGCATCGTGTTCGGGATTCCTCCACGGGAGTGCGGAAACGCGCAACGGCTTCGGGCACGCTGCCCCCCACTAGGTATTAAATCATCTGGAGGGAGTGTTTGTGGCTGAACCCGTGCCGGTTTAGACGCGCGGCGACTGGAAAAGCTGTCCGAACTTCGGAACTACATCCATTTCTCGTTTGGCTTCTCATCTCGCGTGGCGTTGCATTGCTGAGCGGGTGTGGGAAGGCAGGGTCGCTTTTGCAGGGCCAAATGCGGTTCGATACCGTAGGATGGAGAGGACTGGAGGTCAACAGAAAAATGGGGCGTTTCATCCTGGGTGTAATCATCGGGATCGTGCTCGTGCCACTCATCATGCTGGCTTGGTTTCGCTGGGGCAGCCCGCCCGTAGCCGTTGCGGACCACCCTCTGCCTTTCGAAAAGCAAATCACGAGCGTGCCCCTTCACGCCCGCATCGACCGCGAAATGGTGAAGACCCCGCCAATGCAGCCCACCGACGACAACCTGGTTGCCGGCGCGCAAATTTACAGTGACAACTGTGCTTTTTGTCACGGTTTCAAGGGGAAGGCGGCGGACATCAGCGGGCACATGTTTCCGCCCGCGCCGCAACTTTGGCGGAAGCATCCCCATGGGGACGTGGTGGGAGTGAGCGACGATCCGCCCGGCGAGACCTACTGGAAAGTCGCCAATGGCATCCGGCTGACCGGCATGCCAGCGTTCGACCACGTCCTGACGAACGAACAGATGTGGCAGGTGACGCTGCTGCTGGCCAATGCCAACAAGCAGTTGCCGCCGGCTGCAACTTTGATGGTCAGTCCACCCGCGCCTCCAACGCTGCCGACGCCAGCCCCGCCGGCAAAAAAGAAGTAGCCGGGCGCCGGTGATTCGCCGGCGCCGGTATCTGCAACCTGGCCGTTGCCGGAGGACGTACGATGAGCCTCGTTGAATTGTTGCGCAAGGGTTTTGGCTATGTGTTGATGGCCATGGGCGCTTCCAGCTCCGAGACGCTCAAGAAAAAGCCCGGCGGCGGCACACCTCCCAAGAGCGGGCCGCCGCAACCTCCTCAAATGTCAGCCTGAAATCCGGCCGGTGGAAGAAGGCCGCTGCAAGGCTGACTCATTTGTCTGTTTTCTTTGATCTGGCGGCGATTTTCGCCGGGTAAAGAGAGGTGGGGGCATTGTGACTTTTTGTGCGTGAGTTTCTCCTAATGTCCTCCACGCCGCAGCCGATATGGGTTAAAGAACGCAAATGTTCGGGAGAATTTGCCCCATGGCAAGCGGCGGCAAGCGGCATAGCACGGTAGTTCTGGCGATCCTGGCCGGGGTCCTGAGCTCCCCGTGCCTGATTGCGCAGTTACACTCGGGCCCGGCGAGTGTGGTGTTGATTGCCAGAGTGGAATCGATTTCGGTTTCGGCGACGTCGGCGGTGACGGCAGTTCCGCAGGATGGGACGCAGGTCGACGAGTCGGAACGGGTCGGGGTGAAGACTTCCTGGGCGGTGCCGGCGAACCGCACGACTGTGCGGGTGGTTGGGGGTCTTTCAGACGGATCGCAGATGGTAGCTGCCGGAAATAGGGCCCTGAACTCCGGCTCGATGGCGGCAGCGCCATCTGCGAGGGGAGAAAATGCGGCCCAGTCCGAGCCTGGCGCGAAAGGTTCAGAAACATTACGTCCCGGGGACACCGGGCAGACATTGATGAGCCAGGAAGCGGTGAGCAACCGGGCTGATTCCCGCACCAAGCAGATCAATCTCTAATTTGGAGGGGGGAAGAGATCCGAAACAGATTTCGGAGGGAAGGCAGCCACATTCAGTATCCGCGCGGAAGCGCTATAGCTGAGTTTGTGTGCTGTTGAATATTACTAACTCGTTCTGTAGATTCAATTGCCCTGCAGGAAAAATGGTTACATAACTCGACTAAAGTACCTCAAGCAATAGTTACTGAACGCTTCAGGAATGTTGCATCTTAGATTCCGCTTTGACACGTAAGTTGAATGGCTTACGGTGAACTGTCTGTTAGGATAATCCCAATTCAGCTATCCATAGTAAACGGGCTCGTGGGGAGAAGTTACCCTGGGCTGTCGAATTGCGCTTGAATCCGGAGGCTGAACACAAGGAGTTCACCGAATGATACGCACTACTAGCTTTATCCCCGCAAAACTCATGCTTGTAGCGGGATTGCTTACCCTGGCCAGCCCTGGGGTGTTTGCCGCGCCCGCTTTGACCTCCACCACTTCAACCGTAGCCCTGACGGCAACTATGCCGGAGTCGCTTTCGATTTCTTTGGATAAGAACGCTGTCAGTTTCGACCTGGCTTCAGGTGGCAAGGCGGTGGGCGACACCCCCGTTACCATCACAACGAGCTGGATCCTGAAGAATTCGCGGCAAAATGTCCGGCTCACCGGCTACTTCTCGAATCCGACCGCCGCTCTTACTGACTCGGGTAGCCCCGCGGTCAATATTCCGTCTTCAGAAGTCTTTGGCGCGGTAGGAACCGGATCCTCGTCCTGGACAGCATTCACGCAAGCGGCTGACGCCGGCAACGTGGGCGTTGCGGGAGGAAGCCTGACTCTGCTGACACAGCCGATTTCGACGAGCAACTACAACTCATCCGCGACGACGGTCCTGAATCTGGAAATCGACCTGACCAGCCAGGGGCAGTTGCCTGCGGGCACCTACACCGGCACTCTCAACCTGCAGGCAGACGCTCTTTGATTCGGTCCCGCGCCGTTGCGTATTGAAGGCGCATTGTCCGATATAAGGAGGGCCACGTCTTGCGGTTGCATAAATTGTTGTGCATTGCGCTGCTGCTGTGCGGATGCCGGGCATTCGCACAGACAGTTTCGCCGGTCATTGTTCAGTACAAGGTAAAGGCGTCGGGGCGAATCACGCTGGTTAACAATACCCTGGCGCCGTTGGCCGTGATTCTGGAGCCGAAAAGCTTCAGCATCACGCCGCAAGGCAA
>JBJKQZ010000391.1:0-8682 GCA_046704865.1 Terriglobia bacterium | reverse complement strand
CCGGCCTGGAGCGCAACGACGCCTAAACAGGCAATCAACGCGGCGGTAATCACTCTCAATTTCATCGGCCTTTTACACCTCCATTGGATTCCTGCTTTTCCCGAAACCATCCCCTGAAGCCAAGCCTACAGAAGTTGATCCAGCCCGCCATCGGATGCGGTTGATTCTACATCGAAGCGCCTTCCGTGGCGAAGCTTTCATCGCCACGTGTCAAAATTGAACAATGGCAAGCTGATTGTAGGACAAGGTATCGTTGTCTGCCGGGTGCGCTGAGTGCGGAGTTTCGTTGCTTCCGCCATCGCATGGACTTACACTTGTAGAAAAGGCAACATTCCTCTGAAAGGAGAGTCGTCATGAACTGGACGGAGCTCTTGAAGAGCGAAATTAAAAGCGCCTACGCATCTACCACAAAACTCCTGGACAAGGTTGATCCGATAAGCCTGGAATGGAAGCCTGCAAGCGGCCGTAACTGGATGACCATGGGCCAGCTGCTGATGCACATCTCAAATGCCTGCGGATCGGGATGCAAGGGATTTGTGACAGGCGACTGGGGACTGCCGCCCGGGATGAAGATAGAAGATCTGCCCCCGGAAGAAATGATGCCGCCCGCCGAAAAGATGCCGGCGAGTGAAAGCGTGGAACATGCAAAGAAACTGCTGACGGAAGATAAGGCCGTTGCCCTCCAGATGGTGGACCAGGCAGGCGAGAGCGAGCTGGCTAACCGCGAGATTGGGGCACCGTGGGCGCCATCTGTGCGAATGCTTCTGGGCCGGCAGCTCCTTCAGATGATCCAGCATCTCGAGCGGCACAAGAGCCAGTTGTTTTACTATCTGAAGCTGCAAGGCAAGAAAGTCGATACGGCAGACCTTTGGGGATAGAAGAACTGGCGCGCGGCCGGGCACTGCATCGAGAGAGTGGTAACGGAATTCACCCGAACCTTGGAGTTGCGCGGAATTCTGAAAACATAATTCCGCTGCACGGGTGGCTGGCGGCGTCAAAACTTCTGAGACGGAGTAAGGGAATTTCGGTACGGCTCGATTGGGTAAACTGCCCATTGAATAGCGTTTGATTAAGACGTAAGATTTTTGGAAGGTTACTCTGCGGACATCAACAAAGGGTGGAGGGAAGTGTTGGGGACTCTGCCTGCGAATGATCACCACGACTCTGCCAGGCTGGATGCCTTCATGGCGAAGGCTGTGTCCGATATGGGTGCGGCCATTCACGCTGCGCTGGTGGTGGTGGGTGACAAGCTGGGCTTCTACCGAGCCATGGCTGGCTCAGGTTGGATGACGTCTGAAGAACTGGCATCAAGGACCGGCACGTCCGAGCGGTTGGTGCGCGAGTGGCTGAATGCCAATGCAGCCAGCGAATATGTGAGCTACGATCAGGATACGGGCCGTTACCAGTTGCCGCCGGAGCAGGCTTATGCGCTTACCGTGATGGATCTTCCAGGCGCTTTCCAGATTATTTCCTCCTGCTTCAAGGATGAGCCCAAAATTACGCAGGCTTTCAGGACCGGAGAAGGTGTGGGCTGGCACGAACACGACGCCAGCCTGTTTTTCGGCACCGAGCGCTTTTTCCGGCCGAATTATCAGAACAACCTGCTGAGTTCCTGGATTCCCGCGCTTGACGGCGTCAGTGCGAAGCTGGCCGCGGGAGCAACTGTCGCCGATGTGGGATGCGGCCACGGGTCTTCCACCATGCTGATGGCCAGGGCGCACCCGAAATCGCGGTTCTACGGATTTGATTACCACAGCGGTTCTATTGAATATGCACGGCACGTGGCCGGACGGGACGGCCTGCTGGACCAGATCACATTCGAAGTCTCAAGCGCAAAAAGTTATCCCGCAAATGGGGGCTACGATCTTGTCACGTTTTTCGATTGCCTGCACGACATGGGCGACCCGGTAGGAGCTGCCGGGCACGTCCTCTCCACTCTGAAACCCGATGGAACGTGGATGATCGTCGAGCCTTTTGCCTGCGACCGGCCTGAGCTTAATCACAATCCTGTCGGCCGGATTTACTACTCTGCTTCAACAATGATCTGTACGCCGGCGTCGCTGGCGCAGGAAGTGGGAGCGGCTCTGGGGGCACAGGCTGGAGAGGAACGCATTCGCAAAGTGGCGGCTGCAGCGGGCTTCACGCGTTTTCGGCGGGCTGCAGAGACGCCCTTTAATCTGGTATACGAGGTCCGCCCATGAGTGTGCAGGAAAAAATGATTCCTGGCAGAGCCTTATTGAAACTGTTGCGTCAGGATTACAAGGTGATCACAAATGTTGCACCGCCCAAAGTCGGCGAGCAGAACCCGCAGATCCTGGTGGAAGATAATCGACAGGTAAAAATCCCGACTTGTTACTATGTGGCAACGAGCGTTGATGGACTGATTTCAGACGCAAGCGGGAGTGTTGACTGGCTGCGCCCATTTTTTGAGATAGATTATGGATTCCACGGCTTTCTCAATTCAATCGATACCGTTGTGATGGGCCGGCGCACTTACGAACGCCTTCTGAGTTCCACGAGGACGAACCCGTATGAAGGGAAACGCTTTGTGGTCCTTTCTCACATGCGATCCAACGGCCCTCATGCCAATGTGTTCTGGAGTGGTCCCTTGCGGGGTCTGATGGCCCGCCTTGAAGCGATGGGATCAAAGTCGATATGGATTGTCGGCGGCGGGTCCGTGGCAGGCACCTTTCTGGAATCCGGTTTGCTCGATGAAGTGCAGCAATTCGTAATGCCGCTCGTGTTGGGTTCAGGCACCCCGCTCTTTGGGCCGGTGCGTGAGATGGTTCCGCTTCATCTCAAGACGAGCCGCTCGTTTCCCAATGGCGTGCTGCAATTGCATTACTCCACGGACGAAGGCCGACCGGAGCTTGCGGTGGTGCAATCAAACGGAGGCGTGACGGCGCCGGGGATTGAAGTGCCACGGGAAGTGGAAGCTGCATGCCCGCCGCAAACGCAAAGCCGTCCGCGCGCCGCAAGCGGCAGAAAAACACGGGCTCAACAGGCAGCTGCATCGAGCTGACAAGAAGGCTTCAGTTCAGGCAACGCGGGCTGAATGCCTGGAAACGTCTTTTTTCGGGACGCGAACGGTCAGCATCAGAACGAATCCCACAACCGAGGCAATTATCAGAGTAACCATCATGCCGGTGTCAGCAGTGATGTGCGCGAAGGCCCCGGCAATCGACCCACCGGCAAAGCTGCCCAGGAACTGCATGCTGTTATAGACCCCGAGCGCGCTGCCCTGGGCATTCTTCGGACCGGCGTTGCTGACCATGCTGGGAAGCATGGGTTCAAGTCCGGTGAATCCAATGTAGAAAAATGTTCCTCCAACAAGCACCGCGGCCAGATGGGTTGGGTTGAGCCCAAGGAGCGAAGGACGAAAGAGCAGGATGGCGCTAGGCAGGAAGACCAGGAAAGCCACGGCCGCCAGCGGGCGGGCAAGCCCGTGGTCTGCACCGCGCGTAAAGACGAACATGGTGATGGCGCTGATAAAGATCATTGGAAGCAAGACCTCGTAGTAGTGCGTCATCTTCATGTGGTAACGGCCGGTGACGATGAGCGGAAAGTAAAAGAAAAACGTGCTCATGAAGAAATTCATAAGGAAACCGCCGCCATCAAGCGCCAGCAATGCCGGGGTGCGAATGATATTACGGAGTGGCACGGGCGCAGCACCGGAAGGAGGCGTTTCCGGCAGGTAGCGCGCCAGGAGCAGGTCCGTGCAGATGCCCAGGACGCCCGTAATCCAGAAGAGTGACGCGGTGCCGAACATTCCCGCTACGATAGGGCCGGCAATCACTCCTATGATGAAGGCCGCACCAATGGGTATGCCGAGGACCGCCATGGCGGTGGATCGGCGCTCAGCCTGGATGTGGTCGGCAACCGTCGCAAAGGCTACAGAGATGATGGCTCCGCCGCCCTGAACCAGTCGGCCCAGAATCAGCACCAATATCTGAAACGAGGACGGGAACCAGTGCGGAACCGCACAGATAAACGACCCCAAACTGAAGAGAGTCATTCCCAGTAGCAATACTTTGCGGCGGCCAATGCGATCCGAAAGGCGGCCGAGAGGAATTTGCAGGATGGCCATGGTGAGGCCGTAGGAACCGAACGCGAATCCTACCAGAAACCGAGAATGCGTAAACCTCAGCCCGTAGAGCGTGAAAACCGGCAGCACCAGGAAAAGGCCGAGCATCCGCAGGCCGACAACACTGGCCAGGGTTGCTAGAATTTTCTTCTGCAGAGTTGTAAACGGAACGCGGTCGGTTTTTGGTTTTCTCGACATCTCAGAGCAGGGGGCTTACAGGCTGAAGGTCCGGTCAACTTCTCAAGGCATGGCTGCCCGGATCATCGCTTTGATCTTATTGCCTGAATGGATTACGGATTATTGCCCCACGAATTCCGCTTTGATCGCCTGCGGGATAATTCCGGCCTGGAAGCCACGGTCGAGCAGCGTTTGCACGGCCGTGCGCCCTTTTTCACCGTAGTCGAGTGTCCATTCGTTGACGTACATTGAAACAAAGTGCTCCGCAGTGGCCGGTTCAAGACCACGAGCAAAGTGCAGCGCATACTCCAAAGCTTCCTCGCGGTGCTCGAGCGCGTAGGCAATGCTCGTATGAAGCAGTTCATCGGCGCGCAGGATGGTTTCCGGATCGAGCGCCCTGCGGATTACGTTGCCGCCGAGCGGCAGCGGAAGTCCTGTTTCATTCTTCCACCAGGTTCCGAGATCAATCATTTTCGCAAGGCCGTAGTTTCCGTAAGTCAGCTGCCCTTCATGGATGACGACGCCGGCATCGGCTTCTCCCCGGACTACCGTGTCGAGAATCTCGTCAAAACGAGTCTCGACGGTTTCGATGTCAGATTCGTAGAGTCGGAGGGCGAGATACGCAGTGGTTTTCTTTCCCGGAATAGCGACCTTTTTACCTTTGAGCTTTTCTCCCTGCAGGGACGCGCGCGTGACAATAATGGGGCCGTAGCCATCTCCAAAACTGGCGCCGGAAGACATCAGGATGTAGCGGTCGGCAAGGTCTGCATAGGCGTGGAACGAAACGGCCGTGATGTCATAGACCTGGTCCCGGGCTTTCTGGTTCAGGGTCTCAATGTCTTCAAGCACGTGTGCGAAGGAAATATTCCCTGTGGGAATCTTCTTGGTTGCCAGCGCGTAGAACATGAACGCGTCGTCGGAATCAGGGCTGTGCGCCAGGCGAAGATCTATAACCGGCAGAGGCAACTTCGGTTTCGGTTCAGTGGAATTCTGCAGCATCGTCTCTCTTGCACCAGTTCAACCAAAAATGGAAACCGTCATTCTATCACAATGCAAAGCGGCTGCTCAATTACGCAGACAGCAGACTTGTGCGCAGGCAGCCTTCACCCGTGCCCGCTCCTGGCGCGGTTATTCTTTGCACTCCGGCCTTCAGATTGCGATAACACGGGGCGGTTCAGTTTCAGACTCAGGCTTGAGGCTGCCTGGTTTTGTGGGAATGCGGGACGCACGAATGCTTCCGATGATCACCATCAGATTGGTTGCCAGGATGGTGGCGAAGGCGAGGGCCGGCAGAAAAGAGAATGTGTTCCCTCGCACCTGGATAACCTCAAGCGCTAGAACAACTGTAATCAAGCCGCGCGGCATGATCCAAAGAATCAATTCGCGTTCCGCGGCCTGCAGGCCTTTCCATGACCAACTGCTGGCCCGCACCGCCAGGGCGCGCGCCAGGATGATGGCGCCCAGCACCCCCAGGACCTGCGGGAGATAATTGATCAGTTCGCGGAACTCCACGTCGGCGCCGAGGAGAACAAAGAAAAAAGTCCTCACCAGGAAAGACAATTCCGCGTGGAACGTCAGCACCTGAGTATGGTGTACTTCGCCTGCCAGTTCCAGGCCGAGCGAATCCTTAATCGTGTCAAACTCCGCGCGCCGTATGTTGGCCAGAAAAATGCCAAAAAAGAAGACGGTGATTAGCCCGCTGACGCCGATATGCTCCGCCGCTGCGTACAGAAGCAGGACCACAGCAAGCGTCAACGGGTTCCAGAATCTGTGATCGGCGACCTTGGGCAGAAGGTATGACCATGCAATGGCTACCACGACAGCCAACAGGAACGAGATGAACGTGACAAATAGGAAGCGAACCAAAAATTGGGCCGCAATCGGCTCGCCGCTGTGTCCGAGATCCAGCAGAATTCCGACGGTGAGAATCGCGAAGGTGTCACTGAGCGAAGCGTCAAGAATCATGGTCACTCGGGCCGGTGTGCTCGCTTCAATCTGTTGCAAAACCGGCAGAGTAATGGAACTGCTGGTGCATCCTAGCACTGCGCCCACGATCAGGGCGGTTGTTGTGGGCATGTGCATGCTCCAACGCATGACCAGGGCTATGGCTGCCAGGCTGAATGCGTATGCCAGGAATGAAAGCAGCAGGCTGCCGGCAAAATGGCGTAGCATCGCCTGAAGTTCCAGTTCGAGTCCACCTTCAAAAAGAATCAGGATGACGGCTAGTGTCCCGAGGGCGTGCGTGACTGGCTGGAACTGGCTGCCGCTCACGAGCCCCAGGAGCGGCCCCAGGATCAGACCGGTTGCCATCAGCACAATGACGTCAGGGATGCGTGTGCGCTTGAAGAGCAGATTAGCGACAAACGCCAGGGCAATCAGTCCGCCGAGTAATGCAAAAAGAAGAGTGATGCTCATAGAATGCCGGGATTACTTTTCTCGAAAGCACGTGCGCCATGAACGCAGGCAGATGCACGATGAGCTTACCTGGAAAATTCCTTCCTTTAACATCAATTCTCCCATGAATCCGGTATTGTAGGTGGCTGGACACGCGTTGTCACTTGAAACATGGCGGGTAATGGAGGGCGCTCGTCCCGGTTCCGCCAGCCGCATATTGCGGGGAGTTGGGCCGATGTTCCCACATTTGGAGAATTACGGCCGAACCATCGAGCCTTCAGTGCGGAGCCTTTTGAAGCGTGCAGGTGCGGTTTTATTCTTTCCTGTTGGTGGATTGGGCCACCCTCGGTATGGAAAATCAGCTTCGCTTGGTCCTAGCCTTTCTTGACAATGGCCCTGGAATTCCACAACAATGACGGGTTGTTATGAGTGGTTATTATTATGGACTCCGGCTCATAGAGCCGTTGTTTCCAGGAATTTAGAACGAGAAAGGTGCAAGCATGCGTTGGAGCCAGGTTTTCATCCCGACGCTCCGGGAGGTTCCGGCTGAAGCGGAAGCGCCAAGCCATCAGCTCCTATTGCGCTCGGGTTACGTTCGCCAGGTTGCCGCAGGAGTGTATGCATATCTATACCTGGCCCAGCGGTCGTTCCTGAAGATCACGCAGATCATCCGCGAGGAGATGAATCGCATTGGGGCGCAGGAATTCTATCTGCCCGCTCTTAATCCCGCGGAGCTTTGGCGTGAGTCGGGCCGGTATGATCTGTTTGGCGAGACGATGTTCAAGTTCAAGGACCGCAACCAGCACGATATGTGCCTGGGCGTGACCCATGAAGAAGAGATGACAAACATCGCGCGCGGGGAAATTCGTTCTTATAAGCAGCTTCCGCAGCTCTGGTATCAGATTCAGGAGAAATTCCGTGACGAGCCCCGTCCCAAGTCCGGGCTGCTCCGGCTGCGGCAGTTCATTATGAAGGACTCTTATTCGTTCGATCTTGACGATGCCGGTCTGGACAAGAGTTATCAGAAACATTACGACGCCTACTGCCGCATCTTTGACCGCTGCGGCCTGAAGTACGTAATTGCCGAAGCCTATTCCGGAGCGATGGGTGGGACCGTTTCGCACGAATTCATGGTGCCCACGAATTCCGGCGAGGACTTTGTTGCCATCTCAGATTGCGGATATGCAGCCAACCTGGAAAAGGCGTTGTCTGCGGTGGCGCCGGTTGAGGACTTGCCCGGCGACGCCGAACCTGAGCCCTTTGCGACTCCTGAGCAGAAAACCATCGACGACCTGGTCAAATTCACGGGCGACCCCGCCTGGCGGATGATCAAGACTCTGGTCTACATCGTCGAAAGTAAACCTGTGATCATTCTGCTTCGCGGCGACCATTCTTTGAGTGAGACGAAGCTGGCCTCAGTGCTTCAGTCCACGGTTTACCGGCCCGCTACCGCGGATGAAGCTCTGGAGGTCCACGGAGCACAGATTGGATCGCTTGGTCCCGTTGGCATCACGAATGTGCGAATCCTTGCCGACCGGGCGCTGGAAGGCCGCAAGAACATGATCACCGGGGCCAATCAGGACGATATTCACCTTCGCAATGTGACCCCGGGCCGCGACTTTACTCCAGAATACGCTGATCTTCGTGTTGTACAGGCGGGGGACCTGTGTCCCCGTTGTGGAAAGCCCCTGCGCGTTTCTGTGGCCGTCGAGCTCGGCCACGTTTTCAAGCTGGGTCGCCGCTAATCAGAAGCTATGCGCGCTACGGTGCTTGACCCCAACGGCAAGGAAGTTCCGTTGACCATGGGTTCTTATGGGATTGGCGTGGAGCGCATCCTGACCTCGGCCGTGGAGCAAAATCATGATGCCGACGGCATGTTCCTGCCGCGGGCTATCGCACCGTTTGATGTTATCCTGACCGCCGCCAATATGGATGACGAAGGCGTCAGGTTGGCCGCGGAAAAACTTTACAAGCAGTTGCAGAATATGGGCTTAGATGTGCTTTTTGACGATCGGGCGGAGCGGCCG
>JBJKQZ010000390.1:0-3604 GCA_046704865.1 Terriglobia bacterium | reverse complement strand
GCGCCGCGGCTGAACGCATCGTGCGAACTTACGGGACGCGCTGGCAGCACGTGCTGGAGCCGGTGCGGCGGGACCGCAAACTGGCTGATCCGCTTGCCGGGAGTGAGAATTATCTTGGCGCGGAGGTGGCGTTTGCCATTGAGAACGAAATGGCGCTGGAATTGGATGACTTTCTCCTGCGGCGTTCAGGACTGAGCTGGTACGCGGCACATGCGCTCGCTGATGCGGTCCCGCAAGTGGCGGAAATCTTTGCCGAGCGCCTGGGATGGGATTCGGCGAAACGTGATGCTGCCGTGGAAGAATTCCAGAAAGCTGGATACTTCCGGGCCGGTTGAGCGGTACAGGACGTTGCTATGCTGAGCATGGGGTTGTGATTTTGCTGCCGGTTATTGGATGAAGAAAGAGGACAGAAAATACGTTGTGATGGGGCGCGTCCAGGGCGTGGGATTTCGCTTTTTCACCGAGAACTGCGCGAACCGGCTGGGACTTTCAGGTTATGTTAAAAACTGCGCTGACGGCACGGTGGAAGCCTACGCCGTTGGAGACGCTGAGGCCCTTGAGGAATTTAGAGCGCATTTGGCGGAGGGGCCGCGCAGCGCGCGCGTTGACCAGGTGCAGGAATTTGAAGAGCAGGTGCAAATCCGTTACAGGCGTTTTGTGGTCGAAAGCGATTGGTAGCGGCAATTTGAAAGAGGAGACGTTGCGTGGAAAATCTCAAGGCACTTATCCGTGAAGTTCCGGACTTTCCCAAAAAGGGAATCCTGTTTTACGACATCACTACCCTGCTGAAGGACCCGGTGGGATTGCACGCGGCCGTGGATTCGCTGGCCGACCACTACGTGGGGCAGGTGATCGACCGCGTGGTGGGAATTGAAGCGCGAGGCTTTATTTTTGCGCCCATGGTGGCTTACCGGCTCAACGCCGGGTTCGTCCCCGTGCGCAAGCCGAAAAAGCTTCCGGCTGAAACGGCCCACGTGGAATACAGCCTGGAATACGGCAAGGACACGCTGGAGATCCATCGCGACGCCGTCACCAAGGGACAGCGGGTGCTGATTATTGACGACCTGCTGGCCACTGGCGGCACAGCAGCAGCCGTGGCTCAACTGGTGGAATCGCTGGGAGGCGTGGTGGCAGGCATGGGATTCCTGATTGAACTGGAGTTCCTGAAAGGGAAAGAAAAAGTCTCGAAATACGACCTGCATTCAGTGCTGAAGTACTAGCAACATGAAGGGGTGCCAGGCCATGCACTACTCATGCCTAGGTCAGTTGCCCTTGACTGCCTTCGTCTGAAGGCTGCACGGCATTCAAAATCGTTTCCAGGAAATAGCTTTCCGGCAGGGACCCTTCCAGCGACTGCTCCGCGTTGATGACCGTCTTGGGGACGGCGTGGACGCGATAATGGGTGACGAGGTCCGGGAATTCCGTGGCCTCAATGCAGTCGGCCGTGATCTTTTCACTTTCCATTGCAAACTGGTGGGCCAGGCGTACCGCCCGAGGACAGTGCGGTCACGTGGGCGTATCAAAAACTTCCAGGTGGACCGACTGGGTCAACTGCGCAAGCTTCTCCTTGCTCTCCGCTTCCAGCCCCGAGTCCCCTTTGGAAACGTCGAGGATGGCATCCAGCACCGTGGAAAACTCATATCCGGCGGGCAAGCCATAATAGCGGATTCCGTAGTCCTTCCCGTTGCGAATCACCGTGGCTGGAACCTTGTCCACGCCGTACTCGGCAACTTTCTCCTTGTCGAGGAGAAAGTCGTAGACTTCGAGCGATAGCTTGTCCGACAAGCCGGCAAGTTCCTCAAGCACCATGCGTGTTTCGCGTCCGTACTCCAGGTTCAGTTCCTGGGTGAAATGAATTAATTTAACGGGAGACGTCATCTCGCCTAGGCGTCGGCGGATTTCTGTGGCGTCTTCGTCGCGGAGTAATCCCATGTGCGCTCCTTCCCTGCTCTATGCGATGAACCATCCGATTAAAGCTGTCAAAGATTATAGTGGGAACCCTGGGCCAGACGATCGCGCCCCGCTCCCGACCAGCACTCATTTGATGCTCCGTAAAAAGTGAACGGTTCAGGAAATCCTTTCAGTTCCTTAACTCTACAATGGTGGCACCTCCGCCGCCTTCGCCCTGCGGCGCAAGATAGAACTTTTCCACATGCGGGTGCGAGGCAAACATTTCGTGCAGGTTCCTGCGCAGGATTCCCTTTCCAAACCCGTGAATCACGCGCAGCCGGGCGCGCCCGGCCGTGTACGCGCGGTCCAGATACTCATCCACACGCTCCAAAGCTTCCTCGGCCGTGTTGCCAATCACGTTGATTTCATCCGGCACGTTATCGGCGGCTGGTTCCACCCGCATGCCCAGCCGGCCGTGGACCGCCGAAGCCTGCCCCGATGCCGCCGATTTCCTCGCCACGATTTTCGCTTCATCTTTGGCAATGCGCAGCCGCAGGTTCCCCACCTGCACCTGGAGGTGTTCATCGTCAACAATTTCCGTGACAGTGCCGGGCGTGGAAAGGTTCGGCACGCGGACCTGATCGCCTACGGCGACTGGTGCTTCCGCAACGGTCTCGCGGTCCGGCGCGGACTCTGCCAGAACATTCAGGACCTCCACGTTCCATTCTTCGCGGGCCTCCTGCTTCATCGCCGCTACCTTCCGCTCAATTCCCTTGGGCAGGCGCGGTTTCTCAACGCGCGCACGCAGTTCCGTCAGCGCGTCATCCCACCGCTTCTCCATGGACAGCAGCGTCTGTTCCAGGCGCGCGTCGAGTTCCTTCAGCCTGGCGCGGCGCTCCTGCTCGGCTTTGGTTTCCAATTCCACCGCCCGCTGCAACAACTTCTGCTCTTCCACCTGCAGATTTGCCATCTGCGATTCGAGCAATGCCCTTTGCTCGTGGAGCGCCTGGAGCAATGCTGAGGCTTCAGCCTCTTCAGATCCGATCAGATCGCGGGCTTCTGCCAGAATGTCTTCCGGCAGGCCCAGCCGCGCGGCGATTTCCACGGCACTCGATTTGCCTGGCAGCCCCACCAGCAGCCTGTAAGTGGGTTGCGGCGTTTCCTCGTCAAATTCCATTGCGGCGTTTTCGGCCTCCGGCGTTTCACTGCCGTAAGCCTTCAGCCGCCCATGGTGCGTGGTCACAATTGTGAACGCTCGTGATTTCCGGAAGCGTTCCAGGATGGCAATAGCCAGCGCGGCGCCCTCGCCGGGCTCAGTGCTCGATCCCAGTTCATCCAGTAGAACCAGGTCGCCGGGCCCTACCACCTCAACCATGTTGCGAATGCTGGTGATGTGCGCCGAAAAGGTGCTCAGGTTGGCCTGAATGGACTGCTGGTCGCCGATGTCGGCCAACACCCGGTGGAACAACGGTAACTGTGCTTCATTCGCCGCAACCGGAAGACCGGCCTGCGCCATCAGTACGGCGATGCCCACGCTCTTGAGAGTAACCGTTTTGCCGCCCGCGTTCGGCCCGCTGATCACCATCATGCTCTTCGGTTCCTGCAAAGTGACCCCCAGCGGAACCGACTTCCGGCCGGATTTTCGCAGTGATTTTTCAAGCAGCGGATGGCGAATTTCATGAAGCACAATTCCCTGCCCGTCACCAATCTGCGG
>JBJKQZ010000389.1:0-3498 GCA_046704865.1 Terriglobia bacterium | reverse complement strand
TCGTCAGGCCGCTCAGGTTGAAGCTTCGATAGCGGTCGCCTTCATAGGTGAAAAAGAAGAACGTGCGGTCTTTCTTGATGGGTCCACCAACCGCCACGCCAAAATCGTTGTCCTTGTGCGATGGTTTCACGCCGCCAAAGGCATTGTTGGTGAAACCTGCCGCGTTGAGTGCTTCGTTCTGAAGATACTCGTAGACCGTCCCATGGAACTGGTTCGTTCCGGACTTCATCACGAAATTTTCAACTCCGCCGCCGGTATTGCCATACTCGGCAGAGTAACTAGACATCTGCACTTTAAACTCGCCGATGGAGTCGGTTGAAGGCGTGAACTCATTCAAGCTTCCGCCGCTCAAATCGTAACGGCCAATCGAAATACCGTCGATCATGATCTCGGAGCTGAAAAGCTGGCCCCCATTGATCGATCCCGAAAAAGAGTTCCCGGTTGCTCCGGGAAGACTGGTAAAGATGAACGTCTGCAGCTGACGCCCGCCATCATCGAGCGCGATAGGCAATGTAGCAAATTCCTTCGGGCTCATTGAAGTGCCGACCTCGGCGGTGTCCGGCGTCAGCAACGGAGGCGCCGAAGTGACGGTCACCGTTTGCCTGGCCGCTCCCACTTCCAGCGTAAAATCTTCCGTCACCACTTGGGCCACCGGGACAATTACATGATCGATAACCCCGGCTTTGAAACCTTCTTTCCTGGCTTCAAGACGGTACGTTCCGGGCGGAATCGAAATGCGGAAGTAGCCGGCGCTGGAACTGTTGACCGTTTGCGCGACGCCGGTATTGACCTCTGTAATGGTGATTACCGTGCCGGGAATCACGGCGCCACTGGCATCCGAGACGGTTCCAGTGATTGTGCCTAATGCGCCTTGAGCAAATGCGCCGGCTGGGGCGAGAAAACAGATGAGGGTAGCGAGGAACGCTACCTGCCGTTTGAGCATAGCCCTCTCCTTTCGGTTTTGGAGGTGCCAATTCTGACCCGACGGAAGCTATCGAGTGGCGAATCGCCAAAAGAGAAACCTTAAGTTTCCAGACAATTCGTTATTCAGCTCTAATTCTCTACACCAGCCCGTGGTCTGTTCCGCAATTGAATGCAGTGGGCCGATTAGATTAAAAAGCCGGGCAGGAATTATAACGACGTAGAATGACTACCTAGGAGTATGACTACCTAAACGCGACAAACATCTCACAGCGAAATAATATTGTCAATAGTTTTTTGAATTTCGAAGGAACCCGCAGGAAAAGGAAAGCGCCTGCAACGCTGAAGGCGAATATAAAGCGAATATGCTGGAGCGCATCTCTAACTTCAGAATTCCTTAGAATTCAATAGCTAGCGGACAACCGTAAAGGCTACGGAACTCATCTGGTGAGTGTACGGTTCGCGTACCGTAACCTGCCACTTTCCCGGCTGATCGTTTAACGCCAGCGCGATGCTGAACCGTACCTCTCCATCCTTGAGAGAGAGATTCGTGCCGTAATAGGGCAGGACCTTGCCGTCTGGATTGCGCACTTCCACGTGGACAGCTTCCGGGAAGTCGTTTTGCCCGCCGGGCATGACCATTCGGATGTTGAAGACAGCGGCGCCCCCCGCTTTGACTCGCAGATCTCCCTGGGTCGATCCCGGCGCGGTGATGGTGAGCTTGCCGATGGGTTTGGGCGCCAGTGCCAGGAAAAGCGGAGCACCGTTTTCGAGAGTTCCTTGTACGCTGGAAACTTCACCCAACAGTCGATGGTCCCGCAGGTTGTATACATAGCGCGCGGTGGGCAAATGGACAGTCACCGGCCCGATGTCCTTGCATCCAACGCCGGGAAGCACCACCAGATAACGAACTTCTCCTGTCTTGTAGCTGACAATCTCTGAGCAGCCGACGCGCTGTCCGTCAGGTTTTCGCACATCCGCTACAGGTTCAATACTGCCTTGGCCCAGGTAATGCGCCAGCATTTTCAACAGAGGAGCATTCGTTCCTGCGTTCCGGGCCTCCCCGTAATCGCTGAACCAGAAATTCAACGTGAGCGCCTGGCCCGCGCCAAAAGAGTTCTGGATCAGGAAGGGCGTGTCTCCTTTCATGAACCCCGCGTGCCCGGAAGTCACCTTCAGGTTCGGCTCTGCGGGAAGAACTACCGGGCTGACGTTATTGTCACTCCACGTTGCATGGAGCGTTACCGGTTGCTGGTCCTTCGACTCAGCCCGCACGCCTTCATGGCGCACTCCCAGAATGTCATCGAGCAAGCCGCGGTTTTCCCAGCGGGCGTGGCCGTCCATCAGGGCTGCCTGCCCGTCCACCATCAGCAGGCCGCCTCTCAGGACGAATTCCCGGATCGCTACCACTTCCGGTTTTGAAAGCGAAATCGAATCCGGAAGGATCAGGACTTTGTAATTTGCCAGGCTGCCCTTATCGATCTGTTCGGTGGTCAGAAAGTCATACTGATACCCTCCGTCTCGCAGCGCCTGAAGCCAATTGGTGCGGTTCTGGTGGAACCGTTTGAGATTCTCGGAGGTCTTGTCTCCGTCGGTCACCTCATTAGGCTCAATATGCCCATCTGTGATCCAGTGGCTGCGAACGCTGAGCAGCGAATAGTGGACGGCAATGCCGCAGTTCTCGCGCCGCGCGCCGCGAAGCAACAGGGCCAGCCCTTCATTACGGAACTCGTTGGTGAGCGCGCTCAGGTCTCGTCCCTGCTGGGTCAGGGTGAGGTCGGAATTCACGGCTGTATACTGCCAGAAAAGTGATGCGCCAATCTGCCCCGCCAGCAAACGGTGCCACAACTGGTGCCGCAATTCAGGGCCGAAGCTCTCATAACCCGTAAAGCCCGTCATGATCTGGCCGGCGTGAATCGAGCGGTGCAGGTCATCCTGGTCGTCCTCGGAATAAGGTTGCAGGTAGCCAACCACGTGATCCAGCAGGTACCAGTTGACCGCGTTTGAGGGGCCCGGCGCCTGCGTACCGGAGATGCTCGGCAGGCCGCCGGGGTCCTGGGCCTTCACTGTATCGGCCACCACCTGCATGGCACGCGCAAAAGCCTGCTCCATGAAAGTGCGATGGTCCATCCATCCGGCATAGTCGCCCTTCGCTTGCGCCTGCGGAGTGGTGAGCGGCAGAACGTCATCCCACGATTTATAATCCGTCTCCCATTCATGATTCAGTAAGTCCACGCTTGAATACTGCCCGCGAAGCCATCTGCGAAAAGCGGTGAGCGTCGGCTGCGACCAGGAGAAGTCCAGCGGATCGCCGTAGGCCGTCAGCGAAGATTCATCGGCAAGATAATAGGCAAGTGGAGCGTAGGGCTCCTTGTCTTTCATCGAGTCGATAATCGTGCCACGCAGCTTGTCCAACCACTGGTGGCTGGAAAGGTCCGGTTCGCGGATCAGATACTTGTTGTCATGGGTCTTCAGAAACGCATCTTTCTGCTCCAAATAGGGCTTACGGCGGTACCAGTAGACACCAAAACCAGGAGCGTGAACCTCTGAGATGAGTTTGAAGTTATCGCGCGGATT
>JBJKQZ010000388.1:0-5966 GCA_046704865.1 Terriglobia bacterium | reverse complement strand
AGGCGTGAAAGGAACAGATTTCTTTAACACCTCTGCGTGCAGCCTTGTCCGGTTGGGGCAACCGTATGGCAGGAATCTCCGATCATTCGGCCGATTACAATCTCAATCCAAAGTCAAAAGGGAAAAGAGTTTCGTAGCCTGGGTCGCCCAGGTGAAAGCTTGTTGAAGTTCCTTTGGGCCACGTGAAGGAAAGTTTGCCGGTCGGCCTGTATTTGCCAAACAACACATCGGCAACTCCGTCTCCTTCAGTACCGGGCAGCCATGCGGCGACAAAAGCATCTATTTCAGGGAGGATGCCGTCAATTGCCATTGGCCTGCCGGAAACCAGCACAACCACAACAGGGACTCTACTGCGCTTTAGATTCTCGACCACCGCTACATCTTCTGGATCGACATTCAAATTTTCGCGGTCGCCTTTCATTTCCGCGTATGGAGTTTCACCGATCGCGGCGATAGCAACCGCTGCGCCCTCCGCACCGTGGCCGTCCAGGGAATACGTGACGTTCGCGGCGCCTGCAGCCTTGCGAATGGCTTCGAGGATGGTGGTTCCCTTCGTAGTGTTTCCGCTGCGGCCCTGCCAGGTGATTGTCCAGCCGCCGCATTGATTCCCAATGTTGTCCGCGCACTTGCCCGCCACATGAATGCGCCTGCCTTTGGCAAGCGGTAATACAGAACGCTCATTCTTGAGGACCACCAGCGATTCCCGGACGCACTGCCGCGCAACGGCACGATGCTCAGACGAGCCAAACTCTCTTTCGAGCGCGGGGTCGGCAAGCTGCGAGCGGTTCGGGTCCATCAGTCCCATGGCATATTTCACGCGAAGGATGCGTCCCACCGCATTGTCAATGCGTGACATCTCCACACGCCCTTCCTGGGCCAACTCCGTGAGCAGGTGGATAAATTCCGGGTAATTGTCTGGAACCATCACCATGTCCATGCCAGCATTGATTGTGGTTTCAATCTGCTGTTTGTAATTGCCGGGAAGCTCTTTTTGCGCGGCGTAATCCGAGATCAGGAACCCCCTGAAACCCATTTCCTTTTTCAGAATCTCCGTGAGCAGAACGTAGCTGGCGGAACACTTTACGCCGTTCCAACTGCTGTAGGATGGCATGATGGTCGCCACGCCGGCCTGCAATGCGGTGATGTAACCCTGGAGATGAATGCGGCGGAAAGCGGCGTCGCTTAGCCTTGTGTCACCCTGATCAAGTGGGTAGTGGAGTGAGCCTTCACCCTTGGGCACACCGGTCCCGAAAGCTGTTCCACCATCACCCGCAAAATGCTTGGCACAGGCCGCAATGCCGAGCTGGTCGCCAAGTCCGGAACCCTGCATACCTCGCACGGCTGCTTCGCCCAGGACCTTCACGATGTCGGGCGAGTCGCTGAAGCCTTCATAAGTGCGCCCCCAGCGCACGTCCTGCGGAACGGTGACGCAAGGCGCAAAGCCCCATTGGATTCCCGTCGCCCGGACCTCGATGGCCGTTATGCGGCCAGCTTTTTCCACCAGATTCGCGTTGCGGGTGCATCCGAGCCCGATGTTGTGCGGAAAGATGGTCGCTCCAATCACGTTGCTATGGCCATGCACGTCGTCTACGCCGTAGAGAATCGGAATGCGAGGTTTCGTCTTAATGGCGCGCGCCTGAAAATGATTGAATAAGTCACGCCACGATTGGAAATCATTGCCTGACTTGGGGTCAGAGTCGCCGCCGCTTAGCAGCGACCCTAGATGGTACTTTTGGAGATCGTCCAGGTCGTGAAGGTGCATCTGGTCGACCTGTGTCATTTGCCCGACTTTTTCTGCCAGCGTCAACCGGCTGAGTAACTTCCGGACCTCTTCGTCAAAAGAACTCAGTTTTACATTGGTTGCGGTCTGGGCCAGGGCTCCACGCGTGTAGAGTGGAGTTCCCAAGGCTGCAATCGATCCTGCTAGAAACTGCCGGCGGGAAGTGCGCATGAGTAATGACCTCAATCAGGATGGAATGGTCTAAGGGTCGCGTTTTACCACGCCCGGTGCGGGCTGTCAACGCGCTTATCCGGCTCTGTTGTCATTCAGGGGCAGGCGCACTCGAATCCCAAATTCGAGAACCCCGTGGTGGCATTGCTTTTACGCAGTTCAATTGGATCCAGAATTAGGCATTTTCAAACAAGAAAAGTGTGTTCGGGATCCGTGAAAGAATGGATTATTCCATTATCTGACGACGATCTGTTTGGAATTAGCAGGCTGTGGAGATCGATGGTGCCGCGGGACGGAGTTGAACCGCCGACGCCAGCCTTTTCAGGGCTGCGCTCTACCACCTGAGCTACCGCGGCAGGCAAACAAACATTGTCAGATGGATTCACACTTCTGTCAAGAAAACGCCAGGAGCGCACTTTTGCGCCCCACGCGAGAAAAGACTTACGGGAAAATTGGATTACATGGGGAATGAGTTCGCGCAAACCCTCATTCCGCTGTGCTTCCGATTATCAGTCCCTGGAAAAGCCTGAGTCTCCTGAAAATCTCACCGCAAGTGCCCGCGTAGCAGGGCGTTCCGTTGAAACCGGAACCAGCGCCGTCTGCATAACGGGAGCAGCCGCAGCACCCACCAGGGCTCCTTGCTCTTCGCGCATGAAGACAAGCTTGGAGATTCCGGGTGTGGCATCAACCGTGATGACGTCGCCCAGGCAAACCTGCTTGGTGGCCATCAGGTTCGACAGCGGAAAAACCAGGTGGCGTTCGATCGCCCGTTTCAGATGGCGGGCGCCTGACTTGGGATCTGTCCCCTCCTGCAGCAGAAGATCGCGTGCAGACCGGGTGCAGTTGAAGACGAACTGATTGCCCGGGGCCGCGGCAATGATCCGCTCCTGCACTCTGGCCAGTTCGATGTCAAGAATCTCTTCCAGATGTTCCTTCCGCAATGACCGGAAGACAATCACCTTGTCAATACGGGTCATAAACTCCGGAGAGAATTTCCGGCGCGCAGCCTCCACGGCCACCCGATAGATCTTGTGATCCAACTCTTCATCATCCGAGGGCGATTCCGAGGAAAAACCCAGCCCGCCGCGCATCAGTCTTGAGACCTCATGCGACCCCAAGGTGGTAGTCAGAAAGATGATGGAGTGCGAAAAGTCAACCCGGCGATTGTCACCAAGTGTCAGCGTGGCCTTATCCAGGATTCCCAACAGCAGATGCCATAGAGCATCTGAAGCTTTCTCAATTTCGTCGAACAGGACAAAGGAAAGCTTCAACGACTCAGTGTAATGCGCCTCCAGCGCCTCCTGCGTAATCAGCGGCTGAGTTTCGCGGTGGCCCAGGTAGCCCGGCGGTGAGCCGATCAGCTTGGCGATCTCGTGGCTGTGCTGGAACTCCGCGCAGTCGATCTTGAGCACGGCGTTAGGGGTTCCAAACAGCACCTCGCCTGCCGCCTCCACCAGCCGCGTCTTTCCGGAACCTGTCGGCCCCAGAAAGAGCAGGTTGGCCAGCGGCCGCCCCGTTACTGCCAATCCGGCTTTGTAAACCTGATAGATTCTGGCAAGCCGTCGTATAGCTCTGTCCTGGCCCACAACACGCTTCATCAGCGCAAGTTCAAAATCCTTTACTTCAGGGCTATGAAGCGTTGGATCGAGAAGCGTTTGAAATTGAGACATTCCATTGTCCTCCCTGCCCTACCTGCCGTAAGGCTGTACTCTTCCCCGACGCAATTGGTTCAACTTTACGTCCAGCGTGGTGCGAAGCAGTTTCAGGCTCGAAGTCAATTGCCCGACCAGTTCACGGTCGTGCGTCATCGTAAGAACCGGCAAATGGAGGTCACCAATATCGAGATGCAGGTTGCGAATGCTGGCCAGCAACTCCCGCAGTTGGCGTGAGTCGTTCTCGAAAGGCCGAACCAGCTCCTGAGAAGCCTTCTTCCTCAGACCCTTCCAGTCCACTTCCACGAAGGGGTGCTGCGAAGTAACTCCTCGAATTACGTCATCACTGATGTGGGGGCGGCGGCCCAGATTGGCCAGATGAATCTGGCGAACGCGGCCGTCCTGCCGCACGTTGTGAACCAGGTAATACGACTGTCCTCTCTTTCTAATAAAGGCCATCGTGCTTATCCCTACCGCGTAGTGGACACTCTACCACTACATATCCCTATTGACGCAAGTAAAAAAATATGGTTACACCTATAAAAACTTTTTGTTCCAAATTGCCCCTCGCCTTGAATAGCGCGCCCCCCGCAATCTTACGTAGGCCAGTCCGTTAAGCCTCCCCTGCAACCCCATGACGTTACGGAACACTGGTCCAAAGGACAGGTTCCGGACAGGTTTTGAAGGCTGTTTCATACACTACACCTTTCACCCGAGCGCCCCGGGGCCGTGCCGCCGAATCCCCTGCACGGGGTAGTGCAACTTGTGTGCCGATCTCAACTATTTTTTCGTTTTTCGCCCAGTAGCGCCGAAGCACGGCAGACGCATTTTGAGATTTCCAAACCCATGCCCGCCCTGTGACAAAAGTCATACCCCACAGAAAAGACAGCATTTATTCTCAATTTTCATGGAGGCGTTATGGGTATCCAGATCGATCCGGGAAAGACAGCAATAATTCCACTCCCAGTAAATTCGACTGAAAGCAGGCTTACGGCCCCGGCCAGGCCGAAGAAGAAGTTGGTGCACCGCCGCACAAATGATCGTTCGCAACGAATCCGTCATGCCTTCCAGATCGCTTTCGTGGTCCTGAACGTCTGGCTGGGAGGTCAATTTTACCTGTGGGTCCGCCAGTTTGAGATTCCAGGGTCTCAACTTACCTTTACGCGCCCTGCAGGCGTGGAAGGCTGGCTGCCCATTGCCGGATTGATGAACTTTAAGTACTGGATTGTTACCGGCCACATTCAGGCCATTCACCCTGCGGCAATGTTTCTGCTGTTGGCGTTTCTATCCATGGCTTTCGTGTTCCGGAAGGCTTTCTGCAGTTGGCTGTGCCCTGTGGGAACCATTTCTGAGTATCTCTGGCGGGCAGGCCGCAAAATCTTTGGGCGGAATTACAGCTTGCCGGGTTGGCTGGACATTCCCCTGCGCGGGCTCAAATACCTGTTATTGGGCTTTTTCCTCTGGGCCGTTACGGGAATGTCCGCCGATGCCATCGCAAGCTTCATGCACACGCCTTACGGACTGATCGCCGCTGTCAAAATGCTCAACTTCTTCCGATTCTTGAGCCTGACGGGGCTGGTTGTGATTGGCTTGCTGGTGATAGCTTCCCTCTTTGTGCACAATTTCTGGTGCAGGTATCTTTGTCCCTACGGAGCACTACTTGGACTTGTGTCATTGGCCAGCCCGCTCCGCATCCGTCGCAACGCCGAGGCGTGCATCGATTGTGCCAAGTGCGCCCGCGTCTGCCCGTCACTGTTACCCGTGGATCGATTGCTGAGCGTTCGCTCAGCGGAGTGCACCGGGTGCATGGCATGTGTAGCCGTCTGCCCGGCTGAAGACGCTCTGAGTATGTCATTGCCAAAGATGCTGGATACGAAGAGGAAAAAGCGGATTGCAGTACCCGCCTGGGCAATGGCCGCTGGAATCGCGCTGCTCTTTCTCGGCCTGGTTGGCTTTGCCAAGGTGACTGGCCACTGGACGTCCCCCGTGCCGAACTCCGTTTACCAGCAACTCGTTCCGCACGCGAATGAAGCTACACACCCCATGCCATAAGCTATGACCGATCGGCGAATTAAACCTCTTCGCCGCTGGCGCGCACATGATCGTGGCCGGGCAAGGTATCAGTCTGCAGTGCTCTGTCGGCGGCCGGGATATAAATTTCGGGCAATCCAAGTTCGCGCCGCACGATGTTGGCGCCCTGGGCAATCGCGCTCGCTTTATAGAAAGCAATTTCGCGGTTTGCACCCTGGCGGCCGAAACCGCAATCACTAGAGGCAATCAATCGCTCCGGGGGAATTATCTTCAGCGCTTTTCGTATTTCCGCAGCAACCTCTTCGGGCCGGTCAGCCTGAAGGGTTCTATGG
>JBJKQZ010000387.1:0-8219 GCA_046704865.1 Terriglobia bacterium | reverse complement strand
TGGTCCGACGTTCGAGCAAGCATGCCCTGGGTCTCGAGTAACGGGTCTGGTGGGAGTGCGGGATGGCTGAAGAAAAGGTTTGGCCGGGAAAAGAACAACGAACTCCGAGAAAATGGGCACGAAAAAGAGGTGGAATCAAAGAGAAAGTAGGTTGCGTTTTGTTTGCAGCTTTTCAATGGAAATGGATGTATCGCAAAGGCCAGTGTCCTGTGCAGGGATAAATTTTACACGCTGTACCAGAAAGTAACAAAAAAGTAAAATTCAGAAAAAGCACATTTGATATTTGATTTTAAGATATTTGTTTTCAATAAGTTGAAGATTCCATATCCGGGACAGCGAAAATCCCATGCGTCCCATCCGGAGCAGGTAAAGCATGATGTAGCCTACAAGTGATGGCCTCGATGGCTTTTCGGGCGGCTTCGCCATCTGGGTGAAAGGTGTCCAGAGCAGCACACCAAAGAATTTCACGACAGGAGAAGAAAGTATTGGATCACAAGCTGATGGTGCTGGGCGCAGGGATGACGGGACTTGGGGCAGGGCTTTCGGGACTGCCAGTGTATGAAGCTGCGGAAACCCCCGGAGGCATCTGTTCTTCCTATTACATCCAACCCAAGCATGGCGTCCGTCTGGCCACGGCGCCGGGGGATGAAGACGCATACCGTTTTGAAATAGGTGGCGGGCACTGGATATTTGGCGCCCATTCAGCGATTCTTCACCTCATTCGTTCCTATGCTCCGGTTCGATCCTATGCAAGGCGGTCATCGGTATGGTTTCCAGAAAGGGAACTGAGCGTCCCTTATCCAATTCAAAACCATCTTGGCCATCTGGGGCCCGAGCTTGCTTCAAAGTGCCTTCGTGAAATTGCTGAATCCAACCCTGCCGACCGGAAGGCGCGTACTCTCGGCGACTGGCTGAGGAACTCCTTTGGCCAGACGCTCACCGATATTTTCTTCGGTCCTTTCCATGAGCTTTATACGGCAGGCCTTTGGGAAAAGATCGCGCCACAAGACGCATATAAGACCCCGATTGATCTGGGACAGGTGATTGAGGGCGCGATGGGTTCCTCTTCGACCGTCGGTTATAACACCACCTTTATTTATCCTGCGGAAGGGCTCAACGTTCTGGCGCAGCGGATGGCTGGCGTGTGTGAGATTCATTACGGCAAGCGCGCCGACCGCATCGATCCGGAAGCGAAGGAGGTCCACTTCGCTGATGGCACGACGGCCCACTACGGAACGCTGGTTTCCACGCTTCCTCTGAACCGGCAGATCAGCATGGCGGGGATCAAGCTTGCCGCGGAGCCGGATCCGTGTCCGTCGGTTTTGGTCCTGAATATTGGAGCCGTTAAGGGACCTGACTGCCCGGAAGACCACTGGGTCTACCTACCCTCCACCAAGTCCGGATTTCACCGCGTTGGTTTTTACAGCAATGTGGATGTCTCTTTCCTGCCGAAGGGCTGCCGCAACGCCGGCGAGCGGGTCAGCCTATATGTTGAAAGAGCTTATCCGGAAGGTTGGAGGCGGGACGAGGCCGAGGTTTCAGCTTATGGCCGGGAGGCCGTACGGGAGCTTCAGGAATGGGGCTGGATCGGCGAAGTGGATATTCTGGACCCCACCTGGATAGAGGTTGCATATACCTGGTCCTGGGCGGGGTCTCGCTGGAAGCAGGAAGCAATTGCCGCTTTGGAAGCGTGCGGCATTATTCCCGTCGGACGATACGCCCGTTGGATTTTCCAGGGTATCGCAGATTCCATCCGGGACGGACTGACGATAGGCGCGGCAGTCCAGGGCGCGGAACGTTCCTCCGAATCCAGGGCTACGGCCGCCGAAACCATTGATGCGAGATGAAATTCAGATTTTTCCAATACGGTGATAAGACTGTTCAAAAACCGGCAAAAGCTTCGCGACGCCGTGGTCAAATCTGGGGCGTTGTTTCGGCATGGCCTGGTGCAGAACATCCTGTCACTCTACGGCGTGCAGGTAGCCAGCTACCTTGTCCCGCTGGTCACGATTCCTTATCTGGCACGAGTGTTGGGCGCGACAGGTTGGGGGTTGGTAGCTTTTGCCCAGGCCTTTGGCGGCTATTTATCCCTGGGCGTCGAATACGGCTTCGTTTACTCCGGCACGCGCGAGGTTGCGCGGCATCGCGATTCCATGGACAAAATGGCCGATGTTCTGGCCGGAGTCCAAGGCGCCAAACTGGCGCTGCTGGTTCCCGCGGTGGCTGTGGCTCTGGCTGCGGGCCACTGGGTTCCTGTTTTCCGGGCCCACCCCGACCTTTTCTGGGCGGCCGTTTTCTGGGCCACGGCTCAGGCTTTCAGCATGCTCTGGTACTTCCAGGGCCTCGAGCAGATGCGTCTGGTGGCCATGCTGGATGTTTCATCAAAGGCGCTGGCGACCGTTGGAATTTTTATTCTGGTCCGCACTTCTGGCGACGAATGGAAGGTTCTCGCCTTGCAGGGGGCGGCGGCGTTCCTCTCCATGCTGGTAGCATCAGTACTGGCCTATCGTCGGGTCCGCTTCCGTCTTCCCAGTCCCCGCCTGGCCTGGGAATCGTTGCGCATGGGATGGAGCATGTTCCTTTTTCGAGGGGGAGTGAGTCTTTATACGGTGGGCAACGCGTTCATCCTGGGTCTATTCGCTTCGCCAGCACTGGTGGGTTATTACGCCGGAGCGGAGAAGATCAGCAGGGCTGTCTTAGGGCTGCTGACTCCTGTTACTCAGTCACTTTTCCCCCGCCTCAGCCACCTGGTGGAACACGCAAGGGAGCGGGCGGCGCGGCTTGCGCGCCTTGGAGTGATTTTGATGGGAGTGGGCGGCGCGGTGCTGGGGCTCGCAGTCTTCCTGCTGGCGCCGGTAGCGGTGCGCGTGATACTGGGCGCCGGATATGGGCCAAGTGTTGCGGTGCTTCGAATTCTCGCGCTGCTGCCGCCGCTGATTGCTCTCAGCAACGTGCTGGGAATCCAATGGATGGTGCCGCTAGGAATGGACCGGTCGTTCAACACGATCATTATGCTGGGTGGTGTACTGAACATGCTTCTTGCCTTTTTATTAGCATCCCGCTTCACAGCTATTGGAATGGCGGCTGCGGTAGTGACAGCGGAAGCGTTCGTCACTGTGGCGATGTATGCGCACTTACGCTGGCGAAAGCTTGACCCTATGAGTTATTTAAGGAGCGTCAACGGAGCGGAGAAATGCCGCGTTTAAATCAAGAGCGGGAATTGGAGCCAGGGCGGCGTGCAATCGTACTTGTGACGCCCGCAATGCCCCGCCTTGCGTCAGGCGGACCTGTAGGAGCGTGTTACCGGTTGCTCGATGCGCTTTCGCGCTTGCCTGATCTGGGTGCTGACCTTTATTGCCTTTGCACGTCTCCGGTGCGGCTCGACCGCATATCCACTCCTGATGGGATGAATGTATTCGCAACAGCAGAAAGCAAAGTATCGGGTGTCAAACAGTTTCGCCAGCGGTTGATCGACGCTACGGCATACGGTTCCATCCGGGCGGTGCGGGATGTGTTCCACGCTGGTTTTGCATTAAAAGAACGCGTGCGCCGTCAGACTCTTAAACAGGTGATTTCCAATCTACTAGAGTCTTACTCGAGCTCACTGTTCCACGCGCATATCGTTGTGGATGTTGACCGGCTGGTTGATGCCTTCAAGGAGGCCGGCCTGGGGCGACCCCGGATTATCCTTACTGAGCACTCTAAGGGCGGGATGCGGAGGCAATACGTTGAGCTCCTTGGCTCAAGGTCTGTCCTTGACCGTGCCTACGCATCGAATGAGACCTGGCAGGAAAACGCCGCCCGGGGCGCGGATGTTATCGCGTTTCCCAGCAGTGGCGCGAGGGAACTCTGGGAGCAACATAATCCGACCCTTGTCCCGTTGACTTCGCCAAAGAGTGTCGTCATGTATAACGGCGTCCCGAGACCGACTATCCCCGGTCAGACTCGTGAGGTACCCGGTGAATTGCGGATGGTGGCAATCGCTGAGCACATTCAGGACAAAGGAATTGACCGGCTGATTCACGGCGTGGCCAGGTTGCGTGAGATTCTTCCGGGGCGATTGCTTCGATTGCGTATCGCCGGTGGAAGTACTTCTCTTACTCCAAAATTAGTTCAGCTGAAGTCTGATCTCCAACTTGGCGCTGAAGTGGAGTTCCTCGGCAAAGTACCCCACGATGCATTGATGCAAGAGATGGCCGACGCACATTTTCTTGTTGCGATGCCTCGGGTAGTTGTGTTCGACCTGTCTATTCTGGAAGCGATGGCACTGGGCAAGCCAGTACTCACCACGGAACTTCCGGGGAACATTGAGGCGCTCGGGGCCCACTACCCCCTGTATGTGAAAGACGCAGAGGAATTTGCGCGAAAGATCGCCGGGTGTGACGGAGAGGTTCTGGACCCCCGCGAAATTGGGAATTCGAATTTTCAGCGTTACGAGGCCCTTTTTACCAGCGAAGCCATGGCCTCCCAACATTGCAGGCTTTACGCAAGGCTGTTCGAGCTGGAATCCGAAAGGCTGGCAACGGAAGTTGCCCAATGAGTAAATCGAAACACCCGATCTCAAGAAGAAAGTTCCTTTACGGTGGGCTGGCGGTTGGCTCCACTGCACTCATTGCCGGCTACCTGGAGATGAAGGGTTTGTTGCCCGGCGGAGAATATCACCATCTGCGGCGCAGATTGCTTCTTTACAGCAGGCCGGTGCGGCGCATTTTTGAGCCTGGATGGGATGGAACCCGTGGAGGATGGGAAAAATATTCGGGTAACCCGGTTCTTGGCGGTTCTCTCGGAACCTGCTTCGACATGTGTGTTCTTAAGGAGCAGGATAACAAATATCGCATGTGGTTTTCTTGGCGTCCGCGCGAAAGCATTGCAATTACCGAGAGCCACGATGGAATTTCCTGGTCACACCCCACGATTGTACTTCGGGCCACCGATAACTGGGATGACGATGTCAACCGCCCGTGGGTGATCAGGACCGATCGCGGCTACGAGATGTGGTTCACCGGCCAGACAGTGCGCCAATCCTCTATAGGGCATGCTGTGAGCCAGGATGGCATCCAATGGACCCGCACTTCGACCCAACCCGTTATGGTTCCGGACCAACCGTGGGAAGGCCCTACGGTTATGTGTCCTTCTGTAATCTGGGATGCTGCAAAGCGGGAGTACCGAATGTGGTACTCAGCCGGTCAGCAGTACGAACCCGTTGCAATGGGTTACGCGACCAGTACCGATGGTATGAAATGGGTGAAGAGACCAGATCCGGTATTTACTCACGGACGCCCGGGTGAATTTGACGAACGGCGCGTAGGCGGTGGAAACGTTGTGGAGAGAGACGGATGGTACCTGATGTTCTACATCGGCTACAGCTACATAACCGACGCTGCCATCGGGCTGGCTCGCTCGCGCGACGGTATCACGGGGTGGGAGCGCCACCCCCAGAATCCTATCATCGGTCCTGGCCGAGTGTTTACCGAATGGGATTCAGGGTCGGTCTACAAGCCTTCTGCGTTGGTTGATAACGAACGATGGATGGTTTGGTACAACGCCTGCCGGTCTGACCTTGAACAGATCGGGCTGGCGGTGCACAACGGGCTGGACCTGGGATTTGGAAGTGCCTGAGACTATGAAAATCCTGATTGTCAGCAATCTCTATTTTCCGAATGGCATTGGCGGCGCCGAAAAGGTTGCAAAGGAGCTGGCAGAGGGATTACTGGCACGCGGGCATGAGGCTGTTGTGGCAACCTCGAGCAAAGACCGGCAACATACGGTCACGGACGTCAACGGCGTCCGGGTCCATTACCTGCCTGTGAAAAACATGTATATTCCCGGAGAACAAAAGCAGCGGTCTACAGCAGTAAAGATACTGTGGCACACCGTGGACACCTACAATCCGTTTATGGCAGCAGCACTCGGGCGGATTCTGGATGCGGAACGTCCGGATGTGGTGAATACCCACAACATTCAGGGATTCTCAGTTTCGGCGTGGCGCGCAGCCAAGAAGCGCGGCCTGCCGGTAATCCACACCGCCCACGGGGTAGACCATCTGTGTCCGCGGGGAATGATGCACAACGGCCACGCATGCTTCGATCTGTGCACTGAATGCCGCGCTTACGCGTTGCCGAGAATTTTGATGTCGTGGAACGTGGACGTATTGACCGGAGTCAGCAACTTTGTGGTGGAAATGTATGGCCGGCAACGAACTTTTCCCAGGGCGAAGAGCATGGTTATCTACAATGCCTGCAATCCCAGACCTTGCACCCAGCCGCCACGCGCCGGCGGCAACTGCGTGTTGCGTTTCGGATTTCTCGGCAGGCTCCATCGCACGAAAGGCGTTCACTATTTGATTCGAAGTTTTGCGGAGCTTCCCACCGGATCGGCAGAACTGCTGGTGGCAGGAACAGGGACGACGGAGTACGAAAGCGAACTGAGGCAGATTGCGAACGGCCACCCCGGAATCCGTTGGCTGGGGTTTGTTAAGCCGGACGACTTTTTCAGCCAGACGGATGTGCTGGTTGTGCCGAGCTTGTGGCAAGACCCTGCGCCCCTGGTGGTGCTGGAAGCTTTGGGCCGCGGAATGCCGGTGATCGGCGCCCGACGGGGTGGAATTCCGGAATTGGTCGGAGAAGGTACGGGATGGATTTTCGATCCTGAGGAGCCGGGATCATTGACCCGGACCATGCAGCACGCATTGGAGCGTCGGGATGAACTGGCTGAAATGAGTAAAAGGTCTGTGGAATGGGTGAGCAGGTTCACAGCAGAAGCGATGATGAACGGATACCTTGAGGCCTTTTCCTGTGCAATCGAAAGAGCAGGGCTTTCAAGGCACGGCCATGCGGAACGGGGCGAGAGCAGCGCAGGTTTGGCGACCCTTGAGCACGCAGATTATGTGGAGCGAGGGCCCCGGCCGGCTGCGAAAAAGGGCTAATCGAATGAGTGTGAAGGCATTGATCAGGATCCAATTGAACAGGGCTTTAGAGCCGCTGGGATTTCAGGTGAGCCGTTTTGAGCCTGAGACAACTTCGCGGCGAATGCTGTCGCCACTCCTGCAGATCCGCCAGGTCGAGTGCCTTCGCAGGGAACTTGAGGCGGCACTTGCGGATTTTCCGGATTTGAGACTGGACAGCGTTGAAGACAAGAATTTCACCGTGTTTTTGGATGCGCTTTCGGGATGTCCTGTAAGGCAGCAGCATGGCGGAAGCGGCGTCAATGCGGCGCTGATCCTGTGGGCGCTGGCCCAGATGATTCAGCCTTCTCTGATTGTCGAAAGCGGAGTTCTCCGCGGTTTTACAAGCTGGGTGCTGGAAAAGTCCGCACCGGGGGCCGAAATTCATTCATTTGATATATCGTTCGCTGACCTGCGATTTCGTGGCCCGCGGATTCATTACCATCAGGCGGACTGGATGACCGTCAACCTTTTTGCCCCGGACCGCAATCGGTCCCTCGCCTTCTTTGATGATCACGTGGACCAGTGGAGGCGCGTTCGCGAGGCTGCCGCGAGAGGTTTCCGATACCTGGTGTTTGACGACAGCCTGCCTGCCAATGCATTGCATGGAGACGGCAATGCTGCTTGCCCGACTCTGGACATGCTTTTTGATGATGGACTGACGGATGGTGAACTGATCGAATGGGAAACCGGTGCCGGGAGGTTTTCGTTTCGATATGACCGGACGATTGCTCTGGCAACACGCAAGGTGATCAGAAGTTGTGTTCGGCTGCCGTCTCTTCACCTGAGTACCGGCTACTATCCGGCAAATCTTACGCTAGTCGAAACGATGCTCGAGCCGAACTGACGTTTCGCATCAAGGTGTCTTGAAGGCATATTGTGGAAGCGAGAAGAACAACCCGCACTGCGAAAGCGGCTGAGCTGCCACTCCTAGACCGGGTAGCCCTGGTGCTGCTTTTTCTGTTTCTGCTGACGGAAGTGCTGAACGGAGCGATCCGATATTACTCGGCACAGTTGGGCCTTCCGTGGCTTCCCTATGTTCCGCACATGCTGCTCTTCCTGACCCTCTTTCCGATGGTCTTTTCTTATGTCGTAACAGAGGGTGTCAACTCAACGTACCTGGGAGTTGTCCTTCTCTTCAGTGTGGGGGCAACGGTCGGTGTTTTTAATCTGGGCAGCGCCAGCCAGGTGGAATTCGGTTTTTGGGTACTTGTAGGACTTCTTTACGGAATTGTGGCATTGCCGGCGATCTTGCGTGGCTGGCAGAAGCTAATTC
>JBJKQZ010000386.1:0-2663 GCA_046704865.1 Terriglobia bacterium | reverse complement strand
GTTCCCGAACTGACGCGTGAGCCGCATCTCTACAGCTTTTCCCCCGACGGGCACTGGCTGCTGCTGGCGCAGATTTCGGGCGGCGGATCGCCCAATCCCGTTGTCGTCCGGTTAAGCGATCACAAATTTGTGGATGTGCTTGCAGGAATCCAGGGTACGGTTCTGAGCATGCGCTTCTCGAGCGACGGCAAAAAACTGGCCACGGCAAGCGAAGACGGGGATGTCAGAATCTGGTCCGTCCCCGACTGGAAACTTCTTGAAACACTTACCGGCCACCAGGGTCCGGTTCGATGGGCGGAGTTTTCCCCTGACGGGCAGTGGGTGGTATCCGGTGGGGAAGACCAGACCGTGCGGATATGGTCCGCCGAAGGAGGCAAGCTTGTCCAGACGCTCAGCGAAAGCCACGCGCCGATAGATACCGTGAGTTTTTCACCCGACGGTAACTTTGTGGCGGCCAGCACGGACAGAAACGTGCTGCTCTGGAAGAAAACGCCCACCGGCCCTTAGCAGCCAAAGAAGCCTTTCTGTGATGCATGGAGCTTCCGCAAAAGCGAATTAGAATGTTGCTCGGCTCAAAGGGACATTAGTGGAAGCGGTCCCCGCGGCCTGTCGGCACAAAGCCGGTGTGTGGTAGAATTTTTAACACTGAAAATATCCTTTGTAAGACGGGGTTAAATAGCGTTTTATGCCCAAAGTTGGAATGGTCAGCCTCGGCTGCCCGAAGAATCTGGTGGATAGTGAAGTGATGCTGGGATTGATGGCGCGGCACGGCTATGAACTGACGCCGCAAGCCGGAGAAGCCGATATCCTGGTGGTCAACACCTGCAGTTTTATTGAGCCCGCCAAGCAGGAATCCATCAACACTATTCTGGACATGGCTGAGCACAAGAAATCGGGAACGGCAAAAAAGCTTGTGGTGGCGGGATGCCTGGTGGAACGCTACCGGCAGCAGATTCTGGAACAGATTCCGGAAGTGGATTTTGTGATTGGCACCAATGAGCTGGAGCGCGTACTTGAGGCCTGCCAGTTGGACGGCACAGGGCGCGAGTCGCCGCAGGCCGCTGAACCGTATCTCTACCATGAATTCACGCCCAGAATTCTTTCCACACCGTCGTATTCCGCCTATATCAAAATTGCGGAAGGCTGCGATCATCCCTGCTCGTTCTGCGTGATTCCACAGATGCGCGGTAAATTCCGTTCGCGGCGGTTTGAATCCGTGGTCCGCGAGGCCGAACAACTGGCTGCGCAGGGAGTACGCGAAATCACTCTGGTCGGACAGGACACCACCAGTTATGGCGAGGATTTAGGGCTCCGTGACGGCCTGCCGCTGCTGCTGCGGGAACTGGGAAAGATCCCGGAAATCGTATGGGTCCGCTTTCTTTACTGCTATCCGAACCGTGTGACGGATGCGCTGATCGAGGCGGTCGCGGAAACTCCCAAAGTAGCGAAATATTTTGATATTCCGCTGCAGCATTCGAGCGGCCCGGTGCTGAAGGCCATGCGGCGCGGCTCAAGCGGAAAACTCTTCCTTAAAATGCTGGAGAAGATTCGAACGGCGATTCCGGATGCGGCACTGCGGACCTCTCTGATCGTGGGATTCCCGGGCGAAACCGAAGAAGACTTCCAGGACATGCTGGCCTTTATTACACAGGCGCAGTTTGACCATCTTGGCGTTTTCCTTTACTCGAACGAAGAGACATGCGGCGCCTACAGCCGGCCGCAGCAGGTTCCGGCAGGCGTCGCAAAGAGCCGTCGCAAAAAGCTGATGGCCGCCCAGCGCAAGATTTCGCGCCGGAAAGTGCGCGAAGTGGTAGGGAAGGTTTTGCCCGTGCTTGTGGAAGGAACTTCAGAAGAAACCGACTGGCTTTTCCGGGGACGCCTCGAAACGCAGGCTCCGGGAATTGACGGACAGGTTTACATCAACGACTTTGCCGGACAGGAGCCGCGGCCAGGGCAGTTCCGCTGGGCAACCATCACCGAAAGCGGAGATTATGACCTGGTGGCGCGGCTTGAAGAATCATACTTTGCCCCGCCGGAAGGCACGGCGGCAGGCAGCATTCAGCGGCGTGGTTTGGTCCAGATTCAACCGCCCATCGAACGCCTATCAACGAGGGGTCATGCGGTGCCCCATCTGTAAAAAGGAAGTCCCGTACCAAGGCAATCCTTTCCGGCCCTTTTGCAGTGAGCGCTGCAAACTGGTTGATCTCGACAACTGGCTGGAAGGACGGTACCGCGTACCTGACGCCACCGGCGAAAAGCAGGATCGGCAAGAGCCCGCAGCGGAGGACAACAGTGAAGAAGGAACCGGCCGCTGAGAAGAAGCGGACTCCGGCTGTGTGGACAGCTACGGTTGCAGGCGTGGGTTATTTCCCCATCGCGCCGGGAACTATTGGCTCCGCAATGGGGGTTGGGCTGGTGGCCGCGCTGAACGCCCTGCCAATGGGCAACGCCGGGCGTAGTGCGCTGCTGGGTCTGGCCGTGATACTGATTTTTTTTGTGGGTGTGTGGGCGGCAGGAGAAAGTGAGAAGTTTTTTGGGCGGACGGACCCGGGCCACGTTGTAATTGATGAAGTTGCAGGCCAGATACTCGCCTTTCTGGTTTGCCCGCACCCCTCATGGAGACTACTTCTGGCCGGCTTTGTGCTCTTCCGGCTGTTTGATAT
>JBJKQZ010000385.1:0-4142 GCA_046704865.1 Terriglobia bacterium | reverse complement strand
GCAAGCAGCGCGCCCACTCCCGCGGAGGGTAGTGTGGAGAGAATCGTCACAGGATGGATGTAGCTTTCATAAAGAATACCGAGAACAAGGTATACTGCGATCAGCGCCGCGGCTATCAGCAGGGGTTCGCTGCCTAGTGATTGCTGGTAGGCCTGGGCAGTACCCGCAAAGCCGGTGTGGATGGTTGCCGGCAGCCCAACCTTGAATGCTGCATTGTTAATGGCAGTAACGGCATCGCCCAATGCCACGCCCGGCCGGAGATTGAAGGATATGGTAATCGCCGGGAACAGTCCCTGGTGGCTGACTGCCAGTGGCGCCATTTCCGGAGCAAAGTGGGCAAAGGCGCTTAATGGAACCTGCTTACCGCTGGGTGATCGAACATAGATCTGCTTGAGTACTTCAGGATCTTGCCAGTACTCAGGCGCTGCTTCCATCACCACATGGTATTGGTTGAGCCCCGTATACATAGTAGACACCTGGCGCTGGCCGAAGGCATCGTAAAGTGTGTTATCAATCAGTTGAGGCGAAATGCCAAAGCGCGCAGCGGTGGTACGGTCATACTGCACCATAGCCTGAAGGCCGCGATCCTGCTGGTCACTGTTTACATCCGTAATGATTGGAATTTTGCGCATCTCCTTCAGCATGACAGGAGAAAAGTCTGTAAGATCCTGGACGTTGTCACCCCGCATTGTGAATTGGTATTGTGCATTGCTCAACCGTCCGCCGACTCGGACGTCCTGTGCGGCCTGCATGAAGAGAGTAGCCCCTGGTACCCTTGCGAGCTTGGGCCGCAGCCGCGCAATCACCTTGTCGGCAGACAGATGACGTTCTTCCATGGGTTTAAGCGCTATGAACATCCGTGCGCTGTTTGCCCCGGCAAAGCCGCCCGTGAACCCCACAACAGAAGCCACGGCAGGGTCTGCCTTGACAATCTTGATCATCTTTAGCAGTACGCCGTTCATGGATTGAAAGGATGAGTCCTGGTCGGCCTGAATTGCTCCCATCATTCGGCCATTATCCTGCTGCGGGAAAAAGCCTTTTGACACATGAATGTATAAATAGACATTCAATCCAATCGTCCCAAACAGAACGACCAAGGTTACAAAAGAATGTCGAAGGACCACAGTCAGAGTTCTACCGTAAAGAGCTACGACCCAGTTAAACACCTGTTCGCCCTTGCGATAAAACCAGCCGTGGGAATCGTGCACCTTTAAAAGATGTGCGCACATGCAGGGGGTTGTCGTGAGAGAAATCACCATGGAAACCCCGATGGCGATAGAAAGACAAATGGCAAACTCGCGAAACAGTCGTCCCACGATGCCGCCCATCAGTAAGAGAGGAATAAAAACCGCCACCAGCGATGTGCTCATCGCAACAACTGTGAAGCCAACTTCCCGCGCTCCCCTCAGCGCCGCCTGGAAAGGCGGGATCCCCTGTTCCAGATAGCGGGTGATATTTTCCATCACCACGATTGCGTCATCCACCACAAAGCCAGTTGAGATGGTCAGGGCCATCAGAGAAAGGTTATCCAGGCTGTATCCCAGAAGATACATGACGCCGAAGGTCCCGATGAGCGAAACAGGGACTGCGACACTGGGAATCAGAGTCGACCGTGGCTCCCGGAGAAAGATAAAAACCACCAGAATCACCAGAAACACCGCAATCAACAGAGTCCTTTCCACATCGTGCACGGAAGCCCGAATGGTTATGGTCTGGTCCATGACAACCTGGAGATTGATGGATTGCGGAATTTCCGCCCGGAGTTGAGGGAGAGCTGCCCGGATGCTGTCCACGGTGTCGATGATATTGGCTCCAGGCTGACGGAAGATGATCAGGAGGATTGAAGGATTGCCGTTTGCGTAGCCTGCGCTTCGGATGTCCTCCACGGATTCCTGCACTTTGGCGATGTCTGAAAGATGCACCGCGGAACCATTGTGGTATGTGACGATTAAAGGTTCGTAATCGACGGGATCGAAAATCTGGTCGTTTGCGCCGATTTCCCAGACGCGATGCTGGCCTGAGAAATTACCTTTGGGGATGTGCGCGTTGGCTGCCGCCAGCACGCTCCGTACCTGCTCAAGTCCGATGCCGTACTTATTGAGGGTAGGCAGGTTCATCTCAACGCGGACCGCCGGCAGAGAACTGCCGCCCACAACCACCTGACCCACACCATCCACCTGCGAGAGCTTCTGCGCCATGATGGTTGAAGCCGCATCGTACATCTGTCCCTTGCTCAGTGTCTTCGAGGTCATTGCGATGATCAGGATTGGAGCATCGGCCGGGTTCACCTTGCGATATGAGGGATTGCTGGGCAAATTGGCCGGCAGATAACCTCGGGCTGCGTTAATGGCCGCTTGCACATCACGAGCCGCCGCATCAATGTTGCGATTCAAATTAAACTGAAGCGTGATACTGGTTCGTCCAAGTGAACTGGAAGACGTCATCTCCGTGACGCCGGCAATGCGGCCGAACTGTCGCTCAAGAGGCGTGGCCACTGCAGAAGCCATGGTTTCCGGACTGGCGCCGGGCAGCGCAGCTCCCACGGAAATGGTGGGAAAATCCACCTGAGGGAGGGGCGAAACTGGTAACAATCGGAACGCAACGGCGCCCGCCAAAGCAATGGCCGCCGTCAGGAGCGTGGTGGCGATCGGCCTGCGAATAAAAATTTCGGAGATATTCATGGCCTACTCTGCCGGAACAGGTTCCGCCCCTGGATTGGTTTCACGATGCCAGGACAGTCGTCTGGAAAGCCGGTCAAACCAGAGATAAATAACCGGGGTCGTGTATAGGGTGAGCAACTGGCTGAGAATCAGACCGCCCACCATGGTGATTCCCAATGGTCTGCGCAGTTCTGACCCCGTGCCGGTCCCAAAGGCAAGCGGGATTCCGGCCAGCAAAGCGGCCATCGTGGTCATCATGATCGGCCGAAAACGCAACAGGCATGCCTGGTAAATGGCGTTGACGGGCGTCATGCCTTCCTTGCGCTCAGCTTCAAGCGCGAAATCGATCATCATGATCCCGTTCTTCTTGACAATGCCGATCAACAGCACAAGACCTATCAGGGCGATTACGCTGAAGTCCGTCCGGAATATCATGAGTGCCAAGACAGCGCCGACGCCGGCCGACGGCAGCGTCGAGAGAATCGTAATGGGATGAATGTAGCTTTCATACAGGACGCCTAGCACAATGTAAACAGTAACAATCGCTGCCAGGATCAGGATCCATTCATTGGCAAGTGAATTCTGGAAGGCCTGAGCGGTCCCTTGAAATGACGCCTGAATGCTGGGCGGAAGCCCAACCTGGCTTTCCAGTTGCTTGATTGCCTGCACGGCTTTTCCCAAAGAAACACCGGGAGCAAGGTTAAATGAAAGGGTCACCACCGGGAATTGTCCCTGATGGTTGATGGTCAGGGGAGCGCTTGTTTGCTCGACATGTGTGAAAGCTGAAAGTGGCACTTGTCCGCCATTTGGGAACGCGGAAGAAGAGGCGATGGTCCCGTCCAGAATTCCGCCCGAAGCAGAGGAATTGGAGCCACCTGAAGATGTGGAAGACAAGCTCGCATTTGCAGCAGCGAGCGAACTGGTTGGACCGAGCAATTGCGCTGACCCGGAACCCCCGGAAACTAGGCCAGACGAACCGCTTGAGCTTCCTATACCTGTTCGAATATAGAGATCACGCAAATCAAAGGGACTCTGTTGAAATCCCGGCTTCACTTCCAGTACCACGTGATACTGGTTTAGCTGAGTGAAGATGGTTGAGACCAGCCTTTGACCAAAGGCGTCGTAGAGAGTCTGGTCGATTGCGGAAGGCGAAATGCCCAGGCGATAGGCCGTACTGCGGTCAAAAACCACTTTGGCCCGCAATCCTCCGTTCTGCTGGTCGCTGGCCACGTCGCGGAGTTCGGGCAATTTCTGCATGGCAGCCAGCATCCTGGAGGAATAAGAGTTCAATTCATCCGTGTTGGGATCCTCAAGAGTGTATTGAAATTGCGTGCGGCTGACCCGGTCGTCTACGGTCAGGTCCTGTACCGGTTGCATGTAAAGCGTGATCCCCGGGACATTGGCCAGTTCCGGCTGAAGCCGGCGAATGACGTCGCTGGCACTGATTTTTCGCTCATCCAGTGGTTTCAGGTTAATCAGGAT
>JBJKQZ010000384.1:0-23431 GCA_046704865.1 Terriglobia bacterium | reverse complement strand
CGGTTTTCGTCGTAAGCGGGGCCCTTGATGGCGCGCCCTTGTGGTTCGACCAGGTCCATAGCTGGTTCAAGGAAACCCGGCTTTCCAAAGTGCGCCTGAGAAAGCTTGATTCGGAACTTGACCTGACAAATTCCTCCGGCCGCGGCGAAGCCTTGAGTAAAGTCACATCATTAATGAAGAAATTATCCGGCAAAGAGCGTGTCGAGGCCATGGCGGAATTGCGAACCCGGCTGGGAATCCCGGCATCAGGCTGTGCCCAGAATGAACCCACCATGCTGAACTGGGATGAATTGCGTGAAATGGCCCAAAGTCGAATCTTCACTGTCGGTGCGCATACGGTAACGCATCCCATTCTCCCACGTCTCGAGGGCACGGACATTCGTGCGGAAATTGAGGATTCCTGCCACAGAATCAGCCAGGAATTGGGTCACCCCATCCGCTTCTTTGCTTATCCAAACGGTGACTACGACTCCAGGGCACAGTCGGCTGTGCGTGAACTGGACCTTGTGGGATGTGCAACGCAGGGTGCCGGCTTCAATCCACAGGGGTCTGACCTGTCGGCGCTCCGGCGGCTTGGCGCGGAAGGCCTTCCGATGTTTCGGTTTGCCCTTTATCTTGCGGGATGGGAAGACGCGCGGGTTTGGTTTCATGCCTCGCTGAAGCGGCTCGGCACAGGCGTGAAGGGTATCGGCAACAGATTTGCGGAGGTTGGGGGAATTCTGCCGCTGGTTCGTTTTCTAAATCGGAAGCGGATGACCGTGCTGGCTTACCGTGGGGCATTTTTGTGCAATCCAGGCGATACCCTGCATCCGCAGTCACAGTTGCAGGCATTTTGCAGACAGCTAAGCTGGCTCAAGCGAAAATTCACTCCCATTTCGCTGGACGATGTGATTAACGTGCTGGATGGGCGAAAACCATTCCCTCGACGCGCTGTCCTTGTAACGATCGATAACCCAAATCGCCATGACTTCCAGGCGGCCTGGCCATTCTTTAAGGAGTTTGGAATCCGCCCGGTGTTGTTCATTCCTCCACCGTTGGCCGGTGATAGTTCAAAGTTCGCCGGAGACAAACTTGAAGCTGCAATCAGAACCACCCAGGCCCTGGGAGTGCAATTGAACGAGGGTTGGGTCTGGCTGCGGACCCCTGCGGAACGTCAATTGGCGATTGCCCGGATATCGAAAGCACTGAATAAACTGGAACCAAACGTGCAAACCCGAGCCTGGAACGAGATTAGGGTTCAACTGTCGCCGGACACCAGCAAAATACCACTGACATTCGAGTCGAAATCCACATGGAAGGAACTGGCTGAACTTGTAGAACAAGGGGTTAGCGTCGGCTCACACCTTGCTTCGTATGAACACCTCGCCGGTCATTCTGGGGATGAAATCGCACAGCAGATGAGAAACTCCAAGAGCGAACTCGAGTCCGAACTCAGGACTGCTGTACGGGCGTTCTCTTATCCGGATAGCGGTTGGAATCCTGAAATTCGGCAGTGTATTGAAGAGTCCGGTTATTCGTGCGCGTTTACCCGCAATCAAGGAGCGGTTGACTTCCACTCGGACCGTTTCGTGATCAATCGCATACCCATGAATGGGAGCGACAGCTTCAATAGATTCCTCAGCGCCGCATCGGGGATCAATCAGCCCGAAACGCAGAAGATCGGCAAGGTTCTTGAAATCAGCAACTATCCGCCTCCGCAGTGCGGATGGGCAATGCAGACCAAATTGCTGGTCGATACGTTGCGCAGGCGCGGGGCGGCCTGTGAGGTAATGAACATAAATGAAAGCCGAAAAATCAGGAGTCCCGAGTACGTAGACGTTCAAAACGGAATGGATTATTTCCTTAAAGTGCTCAGGTTCACGGTGCGGGGTTATCGGCCTCATACTCACGTCAACGCTGAATCGCCCAAGGGCTATCTGCTGGCTCTGGCCGCGAACCTGACGGGACGCGCTTTGGGGCAATCAGCCGTGATGACCTTCCATGGCGGCCTCCCACAAACTTATTTTCCCCGGCCCGATTCTGCGTTCCTTCGCATTGCTTATCGGCTGCTCTTCCTGAGTGCGGGAAGCATTACCTGTGACAGCATGGAGATTGAACAGGCCATCAGATCATACAAGATCAACGGAAAGCCGATTGCGTCGATCCCATGTTTTTCCCTTCAAAACCTCGATTTCGAGGCTCGCCCGCTGTCGCCAGAGATTGAAGCATTCCTGCAGGATCGGCATCCGGTGTTTTTCTGCTTTTTGTGTTTCCGCCCGGAGTACGGGCTTGAAACCGTCCTTGCCGGAATACGAAAATTCTCAGAGCGACATCCTCGCGCGGGCTTTATCTGGTTAGGTTATCCCTCCAAAGAGGCGCCTCCTCTTAACGCCTTCCTGGACTCTCAACCTCACGGGCAGCCTGAGAATCTGCTCCTGGCAGGGAATCTGGATCACGATACGTTCATGACTTTGCTCACTCGTTGCTTTGCCTATCTGCGTCCGCACGTTCGTGACGGCGTCTCTGCATCGGTTCTCGAATCTCTTGCGCTCAGTGTGCCGGTGATCGCTGCGGATAACGGCATGCGGCCGCCGGGAGTTATCAAGTACAACTTTGAAGACGCCGACGACCTTTGCCAGAAGCTTATCTATTTGGTGGAAAATTATGAAGCGGTCCGGAACTCGCTACGTTCCCAGGGAATCGACGACAACATCGACCGAGTCGTAGATTGGCTGCTCCGTTCTGAAAACACCCATCAGAAACTGATCCATGCCCAGGCAGTCCAAAATTAAAAAATCGCTGCGACGCATCGCGCACATGAGCGGGGAAGAAGCTGTCTTCCGGATCCGGCAGCAAGCCTGGAACCGGTTGGAAGCCTTTCGCTCAAGGGTGCGGCCTGGCAGTCAGGATGATCCCAAGTGGCGCAATGCACCGGCCACTTCTCAGCAGGCCGGTCATTTCTTCTTCTCTTCTGCGGACTTGCCTGCAATTCTGGAGGTCATTCGCACGCGCTTTCAAAGTAAGGCTTCCGATATCGTCGATAGCGCGGAGAGGATTTTAGCGCATCGTTTCGACCTTCTGGGTTATTGCGACCTGGATCTCGGGCAGCAGATTAACTGGCACTTTGACCCCGTAAACAGAAAACAGGCCCCGCTAAAGCAGGCGTACGCGGTTCCCTTTCTGGATTTTGATAAGTGCGGCGATTCAAAAATCGTCTGGGAATTGAATCGCCATCAGCATTTCATGACGCTTGGCAAGGCCTACCAATTGACGGGCGACGACAGATTCTCTAACGAGTTCGCGCGCCAGTTTTGCGATTGGCAAAAGCAGAACCCGTACCTGGTGGGAATCAACTGGGCAAGCAGCCTGGAGGTAGCGTTCCGAAGCCTGTCGTGGCTTTGGGCCCGGGAACTTTTTGCTGGTTCCCCTTCCTTCACGGAACATCTGAAACTCGATCTCCTCCTGGCACTTGGTCGCAATGCCCGCTTTCTTGAGCATAATCTCTCAACCTATTTTTCCCGCAACACACACCTGTTGGGAGAGGCCCTGGGCCTGTTTTTTATTGGGGTGATGTGCCCGGAATTGAAAGATGCTTCTGCCTGGCGAGCGATGGGGTGGGAAATCATACTGAATGAGTCCCGCCACCAGGTTAGATCAGACGGCGGGTATTTCGAACAGTCCACCTACTACCATGTTTACGCGCTTGATATGCTGCTTCACGCTCGCATGCTTGCAGCGCGAAACCTGCAGCCGATTCCCGACATCCTGGACCACACGCTGGAAAAGATGCTCGACTTCCTTGCGGCGCTTTCCATGGGAGGCCCTCCGTCACGCCTGGGCGATGATGATGGAGGTCGATTGTTCGATCCTTGTCGGAATCAGGCTGAACACCTGAGCGATCCACTTTCAACTGGCGCTACCCTCTTTGGCAGGGCTGACTGGAAGTCCGCCGCTCCGGATCTCGCAGAAGAGACCCTCTGGCTGCTGGGACCGTCGGCAGTTGCCGCATTTGACGCTTTGAGCGCGCCAAAAGAAGGCCGATTGGAGTCACGGGCTTTCACTGAGAGCGGAGTCTACATCATGTCTTGCGAGGGATTGCGCCTGACAATGGATGCAGGTCCGCTTGGAACAGGACACTGTGGTCACGGGCACGCCGATGCTTTGAGCGTAACGGTCGCGGCCGATGGGCACGAATGTCTCACCGATCCCGGAACTTACACATATACGGGATCACTTGAATGGCGGGATATCTTCCGCGGAACTTCCGCACACAATACGCTTACGGTCGCAAGTAAGGACCAGGCAGAGCCGGCTGCGCCATTCAAGTGGGAGAATATCCCGGAAGTTCAGGCGGAACATTGGTGGACGGGCGAGAACTTCGACTTCATGGTCGCCTCCCACAGCGGCTATCTGAAAACTGCTTCCCGGGCGACCCACCGACGAACGGTATTGTTCCTCAAGCCAAAATTCTGGCTGATTTATGATTCGGTTCGGGGTGAGGGCAGCCATGAGCTGGATCTTTACTGGCATTTGCCCCGCGGGTCCGCCGCCATGGACGGTACTGGTATTAAATTGAGTTCTCCGGAGGGGTCAAGCTTTGGGATTGTGCCTGCCGCGGACTCCGGATGGAAATTGGAACTTGTCGATGGGTGGACTTCAAAGTGTTACGGCCACAAGCAAAAAACACCCGTGCTCCACTGCTCTACAAAAGCAGCTTTGCCGGCTGGGACTGCAGCACTTCTGATTCCCCGCCTAAGAGGACGTTGCGGCCGACTGGAGCGCATGACGAACGGAGCAGGCGCGGGTGCGGTAAATGGATTTCATTACACGACAGATTCGGAACAACACTGGTGGGTGGTGGCGGATAACGGCGAGCCGTGGCAAATGGGAAGCATTAAAAGTGATGCACGACTGGCTTACCTGGGGCCGGATCACGCGTTCATGTGGGAAGGCAGCTTCCTTTCTTTCGCGGGAGAAAAGGTCGTGGGATTGCCAGAGCGGAAGAGTTTTCTAGAACAGAAACTGCCCGGCGGTGGATGGAGTTTGCTGAATAAATCCCATGCGGAGGCGGCTGCGCTCTTGAGCGGCCGCACCGAGTGAAGGACCCAGGTTAGAACATGTGCGGCATTTGCGGCATCTTCAATTTCGATCCACAGCAAAGGGTGCAGCCTGAAATCCTCTGCGCCATGAATCGGCAGATCGTACACCGTGGCCCGGATGATGAAGGCAGCTATTGCGACGCCAATGTTGGCATTGCCATGCGTCGGCTGAGCATTGTGGATTTGAAGTCAGGGCATCAACCCCTAAGCAATGAAGATGGCACAATCTGGATCGTTTTTAACGGCGAGATTTACAACCACGCAGAATTGCGGCCAGTTCTTGAGAAACAAGGGCATCATTACCGCACATCAAGTGACACAGAAACCATCGTCCATCTCTACGAGCAGCACGGTGAGAATTGCGTTCGATATCTGCGAGGGATGTTTGCTTTCGCCATCTGGGACGGCCGGCGGCGGCGCCTCTTCTGCGCGCGCGACCGGCTGGGAATCAAACCCTTCTATTATTCTCTCCGGGAGCGGCGGTTGATTTTTGGGTCGGAAATCAAAACTCTGCTCGAGTTCCCGGGAATGAGGGCCGAGTTAAATAAAACGGCTCTCCCGGAGTACCTTGCCTTTGGGTACTCGACCGGCTCCAGAACTTTGTTTGCCGGTGTTAAACGCCTTGAACCCGGGCACTGGCTGACGGTTGATGAACGGGGAACCTTCAAGGTTGAACGCTATTGGGACCTGCTTGACTCTTACAGTCACAAGGAACCTCGGCCATTTGAGCAGGATGTCCGCAAATACCGCGAATTGCTGGAACAGGCCGTTCAAAGCCATCTGATGAGCGACGTTCCACTCGGCATGCTCCTCAGCGGCGGGCTTGATTCGAGCGTTGTTGCGGCGTTGTTGCGCAGACAGCGAAAGGACCCGATCCAGACTTTTTCGGTTGGTTACCCGGAAGTTGAATCGAGTGAATTGCCGATGGCACACCGGGTGGCACAGCACCTCGGAACTGAGCATCATGAAGTCAAAATCAATGCAGAGAGTTTCTTTGGCGCCCTGCCCCACCTCATCTGGCATGAGGACGAACCGCTGGTCTGGCCCTCCAGTGTTTCACTTTACTTTGTGTGCCGTTTGGCGCGCGAGAACGTCAAGGTCGTGCTCACAGGCGAAGGCAGCGATGAGACTCTGGCGGGTTACGATCGATACGCATGGACGCTCTGGAACAGTCGGCTTGACTCCGCTTATCGGTCGATCGTCCCTGAAGCTTCTCGGCGTTGGATTGCAAAGCAAATTTCACACGCCGGCTGGATTGGTGCCCGCACGCGCCGCAGGCTGGGGCACACATTCTTCGGGCGTGACGGCCGTTCTATCGAATCATTCTATTTTGATAACTTCTACAGCGCTTTTTCGGGAAGTGAACAGGCAGGGTTGCTTTGCGAAAACATCGCAGCCGACGCCTACGCGGGCTCAACCGCCTGCTGGAAAGAATCGAAAGGCGAATTCCTGGACCGTTTGCTCCAGGTCGATCTCAAGACTTATCTGGTTGAGCTGTTAATGAAGCAGGACAACATAAGCATGGCGGCTTCGATTGAAAGCCGAGTACCGTATCTGGATCACGTACTCGTCGAATACGCACTGGGCATCCCGCCGGGCCACAAGGTTCGGGGTCTGAGTGGAAAACATGTATTAAAAAGTGCCGCAAGCGACCTGCTGCCGAAGCAGGTGATCGATCAGCGGAAGAGAGGTTTTCCAACACCCTGGCGAACATGGCTCTCGTCCGGCTGGCTCGAGAAGGCCGAGCAATTGATCCTTGCCCCTCGCGCTCAGGAACGAGGGCTGTTCCGTCCCGATACTTTGCAGCGCCTTCTTGCTGAACACCGCGCTCAGGCGGTTGACAACTCTGACCGCATCTGGCGTCTTGTGAATCTGGAACTATGGCACCGCATCTTTATCGATGCGGACCCGGCCTTCCGGCAGGGCTCTGACCAGGAGCCGCAGCCCACGGTTGCGCACTTTGAATCATGGAGCCATGCAGGGGCATTGCAAACGTAATTTGAGTGAAGGGTCGGCCAATTGCAGTAGAAGACCCTTCGAAAGAAGCTATTTCCCCGCGGCCGGAATTCCTGTTGAACACCTGCCAACCCGGTAATTGATCCAATTGAAAACGTAATTGATCAGCGGCGGTTTATTTTTCGAGTGCTGGAATAGGCATTAGAGGAGATATTTATGGCTCAGACACGGCCTTGTATATTGATCGGTTGGGATGGGGCGACTTTTGATCTCTTGTCACCCTGGGCTGAACAAGGCGTGCTGCCTAATCTGGCTTCGATGCTTTCCAGGGGCACAGCCCGCCAGCTCCGGTCGATTATTCCTCCGGTGACGCCTGCGGCGTGGGTTTCAATTCTCACAGGAATGAATCCAGGTAAGCATGGGATCCTCGATTTCAACGTGTTTTCTGCCAGCGACTACTCGCAAACGCAGAAACTGATCAACTCAACGCACTTTTCAGGCACTACAATCCTGGACCTCCTCAGCGAACGCGGCTTGCGTGTATGCTCGTTACAACTACCTTTGACCTACCCCGTCTGGCCAATTAATGGATTAATGCTGGGTGGAATTCCGAACCCTGATGACTCCCTAAGTTACACATATCCACCGGACCGGGATTTTGGGACATTGCGCCCCGCCAAAATGCGTCCGCAGATGCCCTATCACGAGCTCTTTGAGAACCATTCTTTTCACATCCGGAAAATAACGGACATCTTTGCAGAGGAATCAAAGGAAGATTACGATTTCTTCTGCATTTATTTTCGAGAATGTGACGACTTCCATCACATTTATTGGAGATTTCTGGATGAGAACTGCCCAGGTTACGACGCTTCAGAAGCAAGGGAGATTGGCAATCCAATCAAGAGCATCTACATGGCTCTGGATGATGCGCTGGGTCGCATATTCGCCGCCCGCCCGGATGCAAATTTCTTCCTGATTTCGGACCATGGCGGAACTGCCATGGGCCGACGACGACTCTATCTGAATGCCTGGCTTGCCAGCCACGGCTATCTGAAAATCAAGCGAAATCTGGGCGCTACCCTGATGCGGCTTGGTTATAGAGGCATGCAGCTTGTAAAGCCCTGGCTATCCTGGTATCGCGGGCAGAGGATCAAAGAGAAACTGGGGCTGGGACAGGTTGCGGCGCGCGTGGCTCAAGGCATCGATGGAATTGAGTGGGCAGAGTCGCGGGCATTTGCAGTCTTGCCCTGCGCTTCCACGGTCGGCGTACAGGTGAACATGCGTGGACGCGAGGCACAGGGAATTGTCGAACCGGGCCGCGAATACGAGCGGCTTCGCGACGAGTTGATTGAGCAGTTGGGGGCCATTGAAGATCCGGTTTCAGGTAAGCGCGTTGTGATCGAAGCGGACCGGCGTGAAAAGTTCTTTTCCGGACCTTACCTTGAGCGTATTCCGGATATTGTCCTGAGTCTGGCCACGGATGTGATACCGCGGACCGATATTGGCTCAGATATCTGGGGATATACGCGGCCCGCTGAATTCCGGGACATTAGCGGCGAGCACGACATGAACGGCATTTTTGCCGCGACGGGTCCGGACATCGGTTCGGAAGGTTTTCTCTCTCCGGCCACATTGCTGGATGTTGCGCCGACTTTGCTGTACACCATGGGGCAACCGGTCCCAGGGAATATGGATGGCAATGTCCTCGAAGATATCTTCCAGAGAGACTTCAAGGATTCCCACGCGCTGTTGGCTTCGGACTCGCGTGAAGTCGCAACCCGCGAAGGTGAGAGCGTCTACTCGGAAGATGAAGAAGCGGCCATTCGCACTCGGTTGCAGGGGCTGGGTTACCTCGACGAATAACCGGAAATGAATTTGCTTGATAGGAAGTAATTTAAACGCGGTCCGATCGGAGTTCAGCTTGAATCATCAGCGCGGTTGTGCCGTCAGGAGTGCCTTGGCATGAAACAAGGGATCGCTCAAATTTCTATAACTTCCCTTGCAGAAGCAAATTGGATCAAGCCTTGCAAATAACTCAGCCATTGTACCAGGCAATTACGACATTGAAATCGGTGGAACATGGCAGCGGCACCATCCTTGCGAGGATCAGGTCCGCGGAGTGATGTGCAGCAATCATAAATCATTATTCCTAAAGGAGAATGTGTGACCAGGACCTTCAAATTGCGTTGGATGCCCGGGATTTTTATGATTTTCTTCGCCGTAATCAGCTTGACGCTGGCTGGCTTTTGCCGCCCGCCTGAATCGTGCACGACTGATCCTGAATCAGGAGTGCAGAAATGCCAGATTACGAGCGAAGGGCAAAACATGATCACTTACTACGACACCCCGCTCTACAGTGAACAGTATGGCGAAATTGTCTATACGCACCATGTTCAAGGCGCGCCTCCGCAAATCATATTAGCCAAACCCGATGGCTCCGACGCCCACACGGTGGCTTACGGACAGGAGCCAACCATGGGTCCGGATGGAGCCAATGTCTATTTCATTTCGAAGGGCCGCGGCGGAATGGGAATGGACCTTTTCCGCTGGGATATCGCGCAAAAGCGTGAAACGCGTCTTACTAAAATGGATGCAAGGGCTATCATCCGGTACTCGGTGACGAAGAGCGGAACGCCCCACGGAGCATTGCTATTATACTCAGCGGATAACATCGCTCATCTGGTTTACGCTGACGGAACCGGGGAAAAGACATTAAAACTCTCCGACCCATACACAAGCGCCAAGTTCCACCGGCTCCGGCTCAGCCCCACTCACCCCAATCTCATGTTTTATAATCGGGAAGTACGCGGCCAGCGCAACTTGTTCTGTTACGACATTGATTCAAACAAGACTTATGCCGTGACGGAACACGCCTCACACATGCTTTGGGCGCCGGATGGTTTGCACATCGCTTACACTGGCGGTCCGGACCATAGGTTTTATTTAACACGCTACGACGGAACCGGTTCACGTGCCCTTGATCCCGACCAAAGAGAGGGAACGAACTACTGCTCTTTTGCCCCGGAGGGGGACGCTCTCGCTTGCTCGAATTGGGGCCCTGCCGAGCGTTTCCCTATGCCAGGAAGCATTTTCTTGCTGGCCGCCGATGGTTCGGGTAATGTTCTATATGTGGCTAAGCACGACTCCAAGGGTATTAGTTTCTGGGGCGAACCCGCGCTTGAATTCTTTAAAGACCGCTACCATATTATTTTTCGCAGTGATTCGACGGGATCTCCACAGATTTACGTTCTGACGCTCCCACATGACATTTACGCACGTCTACACAAGCAGTCGGGTACTGCCCATGCGAACCCAATGGGCCAGCCCAAATGACCGCCATTTTCAACTCATCTTTGTGCCTGTGCCAAAAGGCAAAATTCTGACAAATCTGGAGCGCTTCTCTTCCAGAAGCAAGACCCTTCACAAATGGATTGAATCAGTGGCTAACCTCTATCCCGTTCAACGAAAAAGGTATTGAGAAACATATGTTGTGCAGAAAGCTTAAACCCTTGAAGTCCTATCCCGGCATGGCAGCGATCGGGCCCCGCAAATCCCCTTCAAGCCGGATGGCGCCTTGGAGTGTCATTGGGTTAACGTGCCTGTTGTTCGGCGTCTCCCCAAGGATGCAGGCTCAAGTCAATCTCAACATGTCGCAGGGGACAATCTTTACGCCCGCCCTGGAGAAGGTCACGCAGTCCGGACCCTCGGTGGTGTTGCCCAGTTTGCGTCTCGAAGGCACATATGACTCCAACCTCGTGACAAGCCAATCCGGACGATTGGCAAGCGGCTATGGCACGGTTGAAGGCGAAGGCCGGTACAGCCTGCAGCATGCGAGTGACGATTTGCTGCTGACCTTCATCGGAGGCGGACGATTTTATCCGCAGTATCCAAATCTGAACGCGGCGATTCAGGATGGGCGGCTGCAATGGCAGCACAACTTCAGTTCGCGCTCGAATTTCGCAGTGACAGGACGGTTCGCCAAGCTGCCTGAGGGCATCTTCCAGCAAGGCAATCCGAGCCAGAATTTTCCCCTGCTGGGGTCGGGAGACACGTCGGCCCTTTTCCTTCAGCATCAGGTGGAAATTTCTGATGGAACGGTTTCCTGGCAGCAGGGGCTCAGCGCACATACCACTCTGGTTCTCGGTGATAACTACAACTTGACCAAATACTTTGGAAACGGATTGGTTGACACAAGGGAACAGGATGCCTACGGTGGCATTAATTTTACGCTAAGTGATCGTCAAAGCGTGGGCCTGCAGTACGCCCACCAATGGATGGCGTACTCGCAGGATCTGGGAAGATCACAAGTTCACGACGCATTTCTATCTTATTCGGCAATTCTAAGCAAGGAAGTTTCGATCCAGTTGTTCGCAGGGCCGGCCCTGGTTTCGCAAACAGCGGTTGCGACCAGTTCGTCTACAACCGTGGTTGGGCTGCCCACTTCAGGATTGAATGCGGCGGGATTTACCAAGCAGGATGTGGCCGGTGGCGGAACGCTGATCTTCGAATTTGGCCGCAATAAAATTCAGGGGCAGTTTACCAGGTTGATCACTGGCGGATCAGGTTTCTCAACCACCGTACTGCGCCAATCGGGGACTCTGAAAGGCACGCGGGCGATTACCACGCGCCTGAATCTAGGGCTTGAAGTCTCGTATTCAGGAAACCGGCCTTTGGGTGTAGCAAATGCACAATTCAAAATCTACTATCTCGAACCCACAATCCATTACCAGTTGACTCCCCATTTACAGATAGAGCTAAGAGGTTCCGCTGGAAGGGTTACGGGGCTATCCCAATTGGGGTCCGTGGACCGCAACCAAGCCACAGTTCAACTCGAATACCAATTTCGAGAAATTCCAATTAAATGGTGAAACGTGGAAACAAAACCTAGCATGCGACCGCTGACGATGCAGGACTTTTTGGACATCTGGCGGCGGCGAAAATGGTGGTTCCTCGCGATCAGTTCACTGTTGGCGGCAACAACCTGCGCCGTAGTCGGCTTTTTGCCAAGCCAATACCGTTCAAGTGCGTTGGTTCTTATCAGGCAGCCTGACGTTTCGCCGCAGTTCGTCAAATCTGACAGCGGCATCAACACTGACCAGGTGTTGCCTGCGTTAATCCAGCAGGTACTCTCCCGCAGCGTCCTCGAGCGAATGCCATATTTCCACAAGCGTGGCACAATCTCTCAAGGAGATATCGACACCTTTCAGGCCAACGCCAGCATCAAGATTCTCCGTGACACGTCCGATCCGCGGCGGCCGGCGGGCAAACCCTACGGCCTGGGCGTAAGCTATCTTGGCACGTCACCCAAGCAAGCCCAGGAATTGACCAACCAACTGGCAAACCTGCTGGTAGAGGAAGGCGACAAGGCGTTCCTCAGCGTAGCCCAGGCGACAACTTCCATGCTGCGTTCCCAGATGAACATGGCTGCTGCAACACTTCAGTTGAAGAGCCAGGCGTTAGACAATTTCAAGAAGCGCTATGCCGGGCAGCTTCCGGTTGAGACCCAGTACACCATGGAAACTCTGTCGCATCTGGAGGCCCAGCTGGACTCTCAAACCCAGGCGATTGAGCGAACGCGCGCCAATATTTCCGACCTGCGAAAATCCCAGCAGGCTGCGGCGTCGCAGGAAACCAGTAAGGTTACCACCCAGCAGGGATCATCCTCGAGCCGCCTTGAAACCGATTTGCAGACCCTCAAGGCCCACCTTGTTGAACTCCAAAGCCGCTATAAGCCGACTTATCCGGACGTCATCCGGACTCAGGACCAGGTCAAGCTTTTGGAGGCCCAGGTCGCGGCGCAAGCAAAACAGGACGCGGCGGCCAAAGCAACAAGCGCATCTAATGACCCAAGCGCGGCGGCGACAGCTTCAAGGGAGCGGATCCAGAACCTGCAGATGGAACTGGCAAGCCGGCTCAAGTCACGCGAACAGATTGAACAACGTATTTCTCAATACCAATCGAACCTCTCGCAGATTCCGTTGCATTCACAGGAGTTTGACAGTCTCCAACGTGACTATGATGGCGCAAAGAAGGATTACGATTCGCTGAGAGATAAGGTGACCCAGGCAGAGCTCTCCACCGATGTATTCAGGCAGCACGAAGGGGTCCACTTGAGCGTCCAGGATCACGCTTCGCTGCCCGATTCTCCGGAACTGCCGGTGCGTTGGAAAATTAACCTGGAAGGATTGGCAGGGAGCCTGTTCTTCGGCTTGGCGATTGCAGCATTCCTCGAAATCCGCGATACTTCGATGAAATCTGAAGAAGACGTTAAATACTATACAGGCCTACCGAATCTGGCGATGGTCCCTAATTCTCCCTCCTCGGCTGAAGTCAAATGGGCTTACTGGAGGAAACTGTTCTGGATCACTTACGCTGCAATGGCGGGACTGGCGTTGGCAGTGTTGAACTTCTACATCTATGTTGTGAGGCTTGGGAGCCTATGAGCGAATCCTTGAATAAAATGTCGATAACCGGGTTTGATCCTTTCGATCCCTTCCGTGCCGAGGCTCTGGGTGGCGAATTCACCCTTCGTCCCGGCCTGGACTCCCCTATCATTTCACAGCGCAAACCCCTGGGTTTGAGCAACGAACAGTTTCGTTATCTGGAAACTCGATTAAACGAGGTGTACGCCCTCAAGCCTTTCAAGAGCCTGTTGATTACGAGTGCAGTACCCAAGGAGGGGAAAACCTTCGTTTCGGCGAACCTGGCTTATGGTCTTTCAAAGGAAGGGCAAAAACGCGTCCTCTTGATTGATGGAGACGTCAGGCGCCCTAGCATACATTCCATCTTCGGTATGCCCAATGAGTATGGATTCAAGGACCTTCTGGCAGGGGGCAGCAACGTATGGAAGGCTGTTACCAAGATAGCACAGTCAGAGTTATACGTTATGCCCAGCGGAAAAGCTCCCTGCGAATCAATTTTATTGCCAACTATCGAACGGATACGCGCATTGCTCAATCACGTACGGCCGGTTTTCGACCTGATTATGTTTGATTCGTCTCCGCTGTTGGTTGCTTCAGATGCCAGACTGCTCAGCCAGGTGGCGGATGCCAGCTTGCTGATTGTTCAATATGGTTCGACTCCGCGTGAAATGGTTCTCAAAGCCCAGGAAGTTCTGAATGGCAAGTCCATTCTGGGGACCGTTCTCAACCGCGTTGACCTGAATCATTCCAGTTACTCTTCCTATTACGGCTACGTCTACAGCTCCAAAAATGGGCAGACCCGCAAATAAGGACCTCCCACACACTATGGCCCTTGTTACTGCGGTCGGTTCCCGCGTTTGTGAAAACTCCACACTTTAATCTGCGTCGCCTGGCCGATTAAGGAGACCGTAAAGGCATCTTCAAACCCGAAGGGTGGATAAAATAAATGGCTCCCGAGATGGTGAAGGTTTCTCCCCAAGCTCCAAAAGAACTGTTAGATCCGGAAGAACAAAACGAAAAGGTCCCGAATGTTTCCCCAAGTCACCAGAATGGTGAAAATGTGGTCTTTCCATTCGGGAAGAACTGGCAACAATTTCTATCGAGCATCGGGGAGGACCAGGTTCGGCAGGCATGCCAGTCACTTAAGAGCTTTTTGGAAGTGCAGGATCTGACGGGCAAGAACTTTGTTGATATTGGTTGTGGAAGTGGCTTGTTTTCGTATGCGGCTTATCTTCTGGGCGCCCGCCAAATCGTTTCTATTGATGTTGATCCTTTCTCAGTCGCATGCGCCCAATATCTGCATGAGAAGGCGGGCCGGCCTGCTCATTGGACCATTCGCCACGGCTCAGCTCTGGATGCCGGCTTTTTGAGTGAACTGGGATCCTTTGACATCGTGTACTCCTGGGGCGTCCTGCATCATACCGGGAGCATGTGGCAAGCAATAGAAAACTCAGCCCGGCTGGTGTCAAGAGAGGGCCTTTATTACATCGCACTCTATAACAAAGTCGAAGGGCGTTTCGGTTCACAAATGTGGGTGAAAATCAAAAAACTCTACAATGTTTCACCGAAACCCGTGAAATGGCTTATTCAGTTGATTTTCATCCTCATTCGACACGTCGGAAGAAACATATTGAGGCTCAAAAATCCCTTCAAGGTGCTCCGGAACTTTGGCGCGGAACGTGGAATGCGATGGAGAACCGACATGATCGACTGGCTTGGCGGCTATCCTTACGAGTTTGCAACCGTCGAAGAAGTGTTCAAATTTATGAAAGAGCACTTCCCATCGTTCACGTTAATCAATATCAAAAATGAGCCGGGACTCGGGAACTACTGGTTCCTGTTCAGGAACGATTCACGCGCGGCGGGCAACCATCCGCTTTGAGTAATCCCTTGTCTATCCGGACCCTGATTCCCGCCGGGTTACGTAGTCGGTAGATCTTTCCGAATCTTCAAAAACATTCTCTTTGCAATCGCGAATGCTGCGCTGGATAGCCGGCTCTTGCCAAGGGCACGCGAACGCATCATTCTCTCAGCTCAAGCGACAACCTCAACGGGGCCAAATGGATTCCAGCCAGATCAAAGTTTCGCTTGTAATCCCGGCGCGCAATGAAGAAAAGCATATTGGCGCCTGCCTTGACTCGATTCTTGCGAATGATTTTCCAGCCACTTCTCTTGAAGTCCTCGTGGTTAACGGAATGAGCACTGATCGAACTGCGGAAATCGTGAGCGGGTATGCCCTTCGGCATCCCTTCATCCGCCTGTTGCAGAATCCACGCCGCATCATCCCAAGTGCTCTCAATACAGGGATTCTGGCAGCGCAGGGCGAGATCATTGTACGGATGGACGCGCATTCAACTTATGCCTCTGATTACATTCGAAAGGCCGTGGAAGATCTTGAGACAACGGGTGCGGCCATGGTGGGCTCGGTGCAAAGGCCTGTTAGCGATTCGCCCATAACTTACGCCATCGCTGCAGCAACATGTTCCCGGTTCGGCGTGGGAAACTCATACCAGCATTTCAGTACAGAATCTCGCTGGGTGGAAGACTCTGTCTACCTGGGAACCTGGAAGAAGCAAACTCTCCTGCAGTTGGGTGGATTTGATGAGTCCTGGGAAATCAACGAGGATTCAGAACTCATTCATCGGCTTTGCCAGGCAGGTGGGAAAGTCTGGCTTTCCACCAGGCTCATTTCATCTTATCGAGTGCGGAGTTCGCTTAAGTCTCTGGCACGCCAGTATTTTCGGTATGGAAAGTGGAGGGCGCGAACTTTCTTAACTCATCCTTCCTCGCTCCGTTTGCGGCAACTTGCGGCGCCTGCTCTTTTAGCCAGCCTACCAGTATCTGCTGGTCTTGCCGGAAGGTTCGGCGTACTTGCCTTTGCTCCGATCTTAACTTATTTGCTTGGCAATATGGTCGTTTCCGCCAAGGTTGTGACGAGGCAGGGATGGCGGTGTGCTCTTGTTCCAATCGCCTTTTGCACATTGCACTTTTCCTGGGGAACGGGCTTCTGGACAGGACTCTTCCGATTTGGGCCGAGTCGTTTGCTCGACAATTTCAAAGGCAATCCCAGCCGCCAGATGCAAACGGAAACCGAAGCAAACACAGCCGTCAGGCCTCAAGATAACCCCTAAGCCAAGGTAGACGAAATGGGTGCAACAACTGGTATTTCAACAACCGCCACAGGCCAGGCTGGCGAGGCCAGATCCGGGATGGTCTTCTTCTTCCTGGGTGCATATCTGTTCCTTATTTTTCTACGGCCCTTCGATTACATTCCAGCCCTTAAGGTTCTTCATCTTCCTCTTCTGATGGCCGGGCTCTGCCTGATTGCATACTTTCTGAATCGGCTGGGAAAGGGTGAGCCGCTCATTCCCCGCACGCCCACCATGAACATGTTCATTATTCTAAGCATTTGGATGCTGGTCACCATTCCATTTGCTTTTTGGGGGTCTAACAGTCTGCATGCGTACTGGAATGATTGGCTGAAGAACCTTGCGCTTTTTCTGATGCTCGGCAACGTTATGGTTCTGGCCAGGCAGGTGCGCCGAGCAATATGGCTCTGCATCCTTGGCGCCACGGCTGTGAGCGCTATTGCCTTGGTCCTTGACGTCCTTTCTGGTCAAAGCGTGGCGAAAGGGCGCCTGATTGCTGAGGCGAGTGGAATTTATGCCGGCCCAAACTATTTTTCGATGACGCTTATTCTGCTTATGCCGTTTGCCATCATGTTTTTCTTTCTCGAAAAGCGATTACCCGTCCGCCTCTTCGCCGGAGGAGTGTTTGCTGTCTTCACAGTTACAAACATGTTCACGGAATCGCGGGCCGGAGTGCTGGGTGAATCCATGGTTGTGCTGCTGGCCTTGTGGAAGCTGCGGGACTGGGGTTTCAGCATGGCGAAGAGCTTGAGTGTCATCTTCCTGGGACTGATCCTGTTTGCTCCGCTTGCGCCAAAGGGATTGTGGGACCGCTTTTCCACGCTTTATGAAAATTACAACCGGGCTGACCTCTCAATAACATCGCAAACCTACTCAGCGATAGGGTCCCTCGATGAACGGGAGGAACTACTCAAGAAGGCTGTGATCCTGACCGCCGAAAATCCGATTTTTGGCGTGGGCATGAGTAATTTTGGTTCGGCTTCACACAAACGCTGGGATACCGGATCGAGCCGAGACTGGCTCGGCTGCCACAATATGTATCTTGAATACTCTGCGGAGTTGGGTGTGCCAGGCCTGCTGTTGTACCTGGCCTTGCTTTATGCGGCGTGGAAAACTTTCCGCATAACAAGGCGGCGACTCCTGGAGAAAAAGGTGCAGGACCTGCCTGAAAGAAGAGACCTGCGCATTTTGAATGACGCTGGAAGCATCAGTTTTTGGGGCTATGTTCTGTTTGGCTGTGTTGCTCATCTCGGCTATAACGCTTATTTCTTTTTCGTGGCTGGAATTGGAGAGGCACTCTATCACATATCGGCACGGCTGGTGAATTCAGTCCCCGACACGCCTGAAGATAATCCCGAAACAGAGCCTGCTCTGGCATCCCTTGTAAGGTGACAAAGTTCTCTCTTTTCCGGTCGGTGTCGCTATCCACTCGACCTTTGAGAAGTATCTGCAGCCCTTCAAACACACCGGGGCTCCAGCCAAATCAAAAGTGAATACCCTGCGATGAATATATTCTGGATCAAAGCCGGCCCGCTGTATCCACTGGATACTGGGGGTAAAATCCGAACCTGGAACATCCTTAAGGAACTGGGAAAGAGGAATGACGTCACTGTCTTCAGCTTTTTCCCTGCTTACATGGGCGAGCCTCAGGATGGTGCGGGGAAATACGTTTCACGCCTGGTTTCCATGCCTGTGGATATGCCTGAAAAGTACAGTTTTGAATACTACCTCGACTACTTGAGGAAGCTGCCTTCAACTGTGCCTTACGTGGTTCGCCAGAACGAACTCCCGGAAGTTCAAAAGCTGGTCCAGGTGATGCTGCAAAAGGCCAGCTTTGATGCGGTCATTTGCGATTTCCTCTTTCCCTGTTTAAATCTGCCTGAAAAGATGGGCTGTCCTAAGGTACTCTTCGCCCACAATGCTGAGACCATGATCTGGCAGCGCCACTTCAAGGTTGCCAGAAGTCCTTTCAGGAGGGCGGTTTTCGGGCTTGAGTACCGGAAAATGAAAATATTTGAAGGCAGGCAATGCAGTTCTTTCGATCACCTGATTGCAGTGTCGGATATCGACCGCAAATGGTTTTCCAGGTATATGCCTGCCTCACAGATCTCAGTTATCCCCACAGGGGTAGATCTTGAATATTTCGTTCCATCACCCGCTCCGAGTGACCCTTCCAGGCTGGTGTTTACGGGCTCAATGGACTGGCTCGCCAATGAGGATGCAATCCTCTATTTCGAGGAGAAGGTTCTACCGCTCATCGTTCGCGAAATCCCCAATGTGACTCTGACTGTGGCTGGTCGCGACCCAACCGATCAGTTGTTGGCCATGGCGAAGCGAAACAGTCGCATCCGGCTTACGGGCACCGTACCGGACGTGCGCCCTTACGTCCACGAGGCCGCAGTTTACGTCTTGCCCCTACAAGTTGGAAGTGGCACCCGCCTTAAGATATATGAGGCCATGGCAATGGGCAAGGCCGTGGTTTCAACAAGAGTTGGAGCAGAGGGCTTACCCGTGATTTCAGGCAAGCATCTGCTATTGGCCGATGAACCAGAAGCATTTGCATCCTCGGTTGTACAGTTGATCAAGGACCAACAACTTCGACAACAACTTGGGCACGCAGCGCGTCAACTGGTCGAGGAGCGATACGGATGGCCAGAAGTGGGACGAAACTTCCAGGACATTCTTGAATCCGCGGTCGCAGACCGGAAGCTTCAGCCCGAGAAGCGTTCCCAAAAGCATTGGACCATGGAGCCCGGCGCAAGCCCCGCCGTCGAAAACAGTCTTGATGAGTCTTGATCCTGGCGCAAATCCCTTCTGCTATATTCTCCATGGTTATATATACTTCAAATAAGAGTAACGCATTAATTATTATGTTATATGTCTCTGTCCACCCTATTAATAGCTAGATAGGGTCTTGTGTGGCTTTTGAATCCGGTCAATTATGTTCCAGGGCTAAAATAGAACTCGCCGGTTCGCAGGGCACACTGGGTCGGGGCTTTTTGGCAAAGATATCGCGCCGGGAGTCTCCCGGCTGGCGGCCTGGATCCATAGGCAGTCATCCATTACCGCCCAAAAACCCGGTGGCTGGAAAAGGCTTATCCGCAGCAATGCAGCATAGTGGTTTGTTTCACCTATCCAGCCCCTTTGGCAATCCATTTAATTCCATGAAGGCGACGGCCATTAATATTTTAGTAACCAGCTAGGAGGCACGAACTTTAAAATCTGGCAAGAAAATTGGCACGGTGAAAGGCATGCTGTTTCTCGGGCTGCGGCGTCAACGAGGGTCCCAGTCGGAGGAAATTGGGGAGGGAATTTACCATGCTCAATCGAATACGTACGATTCTCATACTATTGCCATTTATGGTCCTGTTCTGCGCTGCCTTTGGCATGGCGCAAATTGCGAACTTGTCCGTTTCCGGTATCTCGTTTGGAAACGTAGTCGTCAATTCGACTTCCACCCGAGGCTTGACGATTACAAATACTGGAACGAGCGATCTGGTTATATCGAGTATTGCGACGACGACGGACTACCAATGGAGTAATTGCGGGAGCGCAACACTTGCGCCCAGCGGCACATGCCAGGTAACCGTCAGCTTTACACCCACCACAACCGGAATCGCATCTGGCTCGGTGACCATTACGGACAACGCTTCTAACAGTCCACAGGTAGTCAGTCTGAGCGGGAACGGAGTCTCACCCGTCACCCTTAGCACGGTAAATCTGACCTTTCAGAACCAGGCGCAGGGAACCACCAGTCCAGCCAGAGGCATAACCCTCTACAACAACCAGTCAGTTCCCCTGAACATTACCAGCATAACGACGTCGGGCGATTTTGCGGCAAGCGGCTGTCCATCGCCTGTGGGCGCCCATTCCAATTGTGTGATCAGCGTGACCTTTACACCAACCGCACTGGGATTGCTTTCCGGAACTCTAACAATTTCAGATGATGCCAGTAACAGTCCGCAGACGGCAAATTTGTCCGGTCATGGGGTGCAGCCCGTCACATTTTCTCCCAGCGGGACAATACTCTTTGGCAACCAGGTCGTCAACACTACCAGCAGTGCCAAGACAGTGACGTTGACCAACAATCAGTCCGTTCCTTTAAACATCTCGAGCGTTACCACCACCGGAGACTATTCGGCCTCCGGTTGCCCCTCGCCCCTTGGGGCCAATAGCAGTTGCTCTATCAACATCACATTTACGCCCACGACCGTTGGCTCCCTCACAGGAACGCTTACGGTGGCGGACGATGCGAGTACGAGTCCCCAGACCCTTTCGTTATCGGGAACGGGTATTCTCAGTGTCTATTTGTCCCCTACTTCACTGCTGTTCTCAAACACTTCGGTGGGCTCAACCAGTGCAGCCCAGACGGCAACCTTGACCAATAATCAGTCGACCAGCTTGACCGTAAATAGCGTCACCACAACGGGGCCTTTTGCCGCAACTTCCTGCCCTGCGACAATCACGCCCGGCGGGAGCTGTGTTATCAGCGTTACATTTTCACCCACGGCCGCTGGCAAATTTCCGGGAACATTGACCGTAGTAGACAGCGCCAGCAGCAGCCCCCAGACGGCGAGTCTTAAGGGGAGCGCCGTGGCGGCGACACTTACTTCGATAACAGTCGCACCTGCAAATACGTCCATTGCCGCGGGCACCACACAGCAATTCACCGCTACCGGCAATTATGACAACGGAACAACGCAGGATCTGACAAGTTCGGTCACCTGGACGTCGTCCACCACGAGTGCAGCAACCATAAATTCTGCCGGACTGGCAACTGCGGTGGCTGTAGGCACTTCTACAATCACAGCGACGTCCGGCTCCGTCAGCGGTTCCACGGTTTTGACGGTTACTTCGCCGACTCTGGTCTCAATCTCCGTCACACCTGCCGATTTCACAATTGCACCTTCGGCCACGCAGCAGTTTACGGCCACCGGCACCTACACGGATGGGAGCACAAAGAATCTGACAAGTTCGGTCACCTGGAACTCGGCCAACACCGGAGTCGCCACCATCAGTTCCGCTGGTCTCGCCACAGGAGTAGCAGCCGGCAACACGACCATTTCCGCTACGTCGGGATCGGTTACGGGTTCAACCACTCTGACCGTGGGCACCCCGCCGACACTGTCTTCCATTACTCTGACGCCCGCCTCTCCTTCCGTTCCGCTTGGCACTACCGAGCAGTTCACCGCGACGGGGACGTACAGTGATGGCTCAACGAAAACGCTGACTTCGGCGGACGTCACCTGGAGCGCCGGAGGAGTGGCAGGAGGTAATTCAACCGTCGGAACCATCAGCAGTTCAGGACTGTACACAGCTCCGAGTACCGCGCCGAACCCTGCCCAGGTGACGGTCACTGCAACCAGCATTTCCACCTCGAGTATCAGCGGCAGCGCCACGCTGACTGTCAGCCAGGTCGCTGTGAGCGTGTCGCCAACCTCCATTCAGGTATCGTGCGGTGCGACCCAGCAATTCACCGCCACCGTGACGGGCGCTTCCAACACGGCCGTAACCTGGAGCGCGGGCGGTGTGGTGGGAGGCAACTCAACCGTTGGCACTGTTAGCACCGCGGGGCTGTATACGGCACCCCCCACGATCCCGAATCCCGCTCAAGTAACCATCACTGCCACGAGTGTCGCCGATGGCGTCACCAGCTCCAGCGCCGCGGTCACGGTCACTCAGGCAATCAGCGTGACGATTTCGCCGTCAGGCAGCCAGACAGTCAGGATGGATGGGACCCTGCAATTTAGCGCCACTGTGACGGGTACCACAAACACAAGTGTGACGTGGAGTGTTGGTGGTGTTGCGGGTGGCAACATCATTGTGGGGACAATCAATAGTTCAGGGTTGTACACACCTCCGCCAGTGCTGCCGAACCCCACTTTGACGTCCGTCACGGCGACCAGCGTTGCCGACCCGACCAAGAGTTCTAGCGCGGCTGTCACGGTGGGACCTCCCGGCGGTGTCAGCATTCGAGTTTCACCGTTAACATCATGGGTCCAGATTGCTAATACAGAACAATTCAGTTCAGTAGTGAACGGTACTACGAATACTGCGGTAACCTGGAGTGTGAATGGCATAGCAGGTGGCGACTCAACTTACGGAACCATCGACAGCACGGGCCTGTACACACCACCGAGTTCCGTGCCCAGTTCCCCTCAAGTCACCATCACTGCCACAAGCAATGCTGACCCAACCAAGAGTGCGAACGGAATTCTTACGGTTGCTACGGGACCATTTGCTGCTACGCCGCTGATTGACTTCGCTCCCGGACAACTCTATGCGGGGCAATTGAGCGGACTGCTTTACGACGGCAGCAATTCCGTTCCTACCATCCAGGATTCGGCGGGGTTAACGGCAGCCAGCCAGATCCAGCCGCTCGACACCAATGGCAACCCTGATCCCAATGGGAAGATCGTCCTCATTTCGATGGGGGTGAGCGCAACAGCGGATGAATGGTGCAACGGGGGCCCCACCTCGTCCTGTACGACCTACTCTTTTACCGGACAGGCCTTGGCCAGCGGTTCTGTGAACCACTCAACCTTGTCTATCGTTAACGGTGCCACGGCTGGCGCGAACGCCACCACATGGGCATGCCCGTATGGGAATTGCCCGGCGAACAGTCCCTACACCAATCAATATGATCGTGTGCGGGATAACGTTCTCGCTCCTGCTGGACTCACAGAGGCCCAGGTACAGGTGGTTTGGATCCAGGAGGCTACCCCTTCACCAACGTGGTATCCTTCGCTGGATGATCCCAGTGCAGATGCTTACAGATTCGAGTATTGGCTGGGGCAGGACTTGCGGGCATAGAAGATGCGCTGGC